>CAKOQV010000066.1 GCA_934101345.1 uncultured Bacilli bacterium | reverse complement strand
TAGGCTAGAAGTGGAAGTGTAGCGATACATTGAGCGGACTAGTACTAATAGATTGAGGATTTAATCCCAAAATTATTCAGTTTGATTTGACAAACCACATTATCATGTTTTCAGAGAACTATTAAAAATAATTTAACGAATTATATTGGTGATAATTGCGAAGTGGTTCACCTGTCCCCATACCGAACACAGAAGTTAAGCACTTCAGCGCCGAAGATAGTGATTAGTTGCTAAAATAGGACGTTGCCAATATTTTTTTTATGTCCAAATACTTTAAACATAAGTATTTGGACTTTTTATATATTTAAAAATTATAAAATTTATGTTATTATATCTGTATAGGTGATTTAAAATGTCTAATAATATTAGAGAAAAATTTAGAGAAAGAAAATTTTCATTTTTATATAAGAAAAAAAAGAAAAAAGAAAAGGAAGAACTAGAAACACAACAAAAGAAAAAAGAAAATGAAAGCATATTCAAAATATTATTATTTTCTCCCTTAATTTTCTTTGGCTTTGCTAAAAATATCATAGATTATTTTTCTGGTAAAACCAGTATACAAAGAAAAAGTATTACATTAAAAAAAGAAGGAATAAATAAAATAAACATTGAAAATAGTACAGTTGTTTCGAATGATAGCTATCTAAAAAGCAATAATATTAAAGAAATAATAAACAATAAATCAAATCAAAGACAAATTAAAAAGATAATGAAACTAAAAAAGAGTACTGATACCGCTATTAATACGATTAGTAAGACAGACAAATCAGCAGATGTAAACACTATCAATAGTATAGAATTATCAATATTATTAAAGATAAAGAAAAAAATAAATAGATTAAATAACGAATGCGATATAATGGAAAGCGAAGCTTACTTAATAAAAAAATATGGTAATGATAAAAATCTTTTAGAAAAAGCAATAGTTATAAGAAAAGAAATAGAGATACTAGAAGAAAAATTAAGTGAAATCAATAAAAACATCAATAATATTAAAGAAAATATCTTAATAGAACCCGAATCAATAAATGATGAAGATCTAGTAGATGCAATATTAAAATACAAAGAGTTAATCTCTGACATTGAACAAAGTAAGTTACCAAATAAAATAAAATTACTTGAAGAATACAAAAAGCTTACAATCAAACTAGAAGAATTAGATATGAAAACAAAAAATCTTGAGATAGAATCAAAAACAAGAGAAAAAGAATTATCAGAAAGAGATATTAGATACAAAGAAGCTAAAGAAAAAATGCTAAATTTAGATGAAATTAATAATAGATGTGATGATATTATAAAAAATAATAAAATATACTTAGATAAACTATCATCAAAAATAGGAACAATAAATAAAACAAAATATACTAAGTATAAATTGCAAGGTCTAAATAACCTATTATCAACATCATTAAAATATATAGGATTACTATCATTAACACCTCTAAGAGGAATTCTTCCAGGAATAGCCGCAAAGACATATGCCACAAGAAAACTAGTAGGAAGTATGTATCACAGTCTTCATTATGAAAAACAAGAAAAAATAGTTTACTCATTTGAAAACTACAATTTAGAACTTAATAATAGAATTTGCAGTATAAGTACAGTAGAAGAAAACATAGATTTAGCTCTTCAAGATATCAGCAATCTAAAAGGTGAGTTTATAGACAAATTTCTAAAATATAACCTTCCAGAGTACAACGAAGCATATAAAAAAATAGAACTATTAGAGCAAGATGTTCTTAATAGTAGAAAGAAAATATCCCTAATGAAAAACAAATTAATAGAAAACAAAAAAACAAATAAAGAAACTTTGACCAAAGTTCGTAAATTAAACTCAAATAGCAAGTAAAAAAGAAAGATAATTTTATTCCTTATGAAG
>CAKOQV010000065.1 GCA_934101345.1 uncultured Bacilli bacterium | reverse complement strand
ACCTTCAAAGGTATAACTTATTACTATATATAATATAATAGCTACAAAAATAGTAATAAAGAATATATATAAAAATAATAATATATTCATAAGAATTATAACACTAAGTCCTCCCATAATATTCACTCCTCTACTAATTATTTTTTACTTTATCTTTATTATTCTTAGACATATAAGCTACTAGTAAAATTATACCAATAAAATTACATCCAATTGATAATCCTACTAATAAACCACTACTAAATTTTCCAAAACTACTAGTTTCATTTCCTGAAAAAAATGTAAATGCTAAATATAATAAATTCCCTAAAACAATTAAGAATGTTCCTGTTTTTAGTTGCTTCATTTTAAATACCTCCTACTTTTATAATTATTTTAAATCAAGAGCTTTTTTAGGACATCCTTTAATACAATTACAACAGAGTATACATTCTGTACCATTTTTTCTTTTTCTTGAATCATCTAACATATCTACATTCATTGGACAACTATTTATACATTTCTTGCAATTAATACATTTACTATGATCACACTTAACTCTTAAGTAAGAAAAGTAACTAGTAGGTTTTAGAAAAATAGTTATAGGACATATATATTTACAAAAAGCCCTGTTGTCTTTAAATATAAATGCTAGTAATATTCCTAAAGTATAATATATTATATTTCCTATAATGAATGACCAAAACATAATATTCTCTAAATTATCTACCTTAAATATAAATAAAGCAGATACAAATGTTAATGATAATAAAAATGTAATATATCTAATCCAACCTAATTTTTTTCTATTACCTTTAGGTATTTTATATGGAAGTAAATCTAATACCATTCCTGTCCAGCAAGCATATCCACACCAACCTCTACCAAAGAATAGTGGACCCGCTATTTTAGCTACAAAATAGTGTATAGTAGCGGCTTCGAATACTCCTAGAAATAGATAATACCAAAAACCTTCAATTTGCATATTTTCTCTACATATAATTCCTAAATATACAAGCATATATAGTCCGACTGCTAACTGAACAAAATTTCTTGCATATTTAACTTTATGTGACATTAAATACATTCCAGTCGATATACAAATTCCTATATAGTTAAAATTTAATAAATAAAATAAGTTTTTTGTTGATATAAATAATGATATAGCTACAGTCTCAAATATTAGCATAGTTATTAGTATAATTTTATTTTCTTTAATCCACTTTAACATATTTTCCTTCTTTCTAATAAATTGTAATTTGTCTTATTATATGGCATTCCAAAAAAATAAAAATATAAATATGCAACCCCAAGCATTATTTGTTTTTTCTTTAACTATTAACATACCATATATTATTATAAAAGTAGTCAATGCTTCAAAAATTGTATATAAATCAAAACCCACCATACCATGAATTAGTACACAAACTATACCACAAACAATAGCACCATAATTTAACCACTTATTTTTGCTTATATATCTCTCGTTTATTTTTTTAGATATTACAACATAATTAAAACCTTCTACAATTCCCCAGACAAATGCTATTAAGATATATCCTAATATATTAGTCGGATAATTTGAATTTAAAAATAAACTTGTAAAAAAGCAACCTTTTAATGGTAAGTATGAATTTATTTCATTATTCACTAACAGAAAAATCATAGATGGAATACAAACAACTAATGATAATATTATTGTTTTAAAAAAGTTATTTTTTACTAATCCATATTCTTTTAATTCTTCTTTTCTATAACAAATAACAATTAAACTTCCTAACCCAGCTAAACTAAATTGAATCAACATAACAGGTATAAATCTTAGCCATATATTCATTTCACTTGTTTTAGCGAAATTCATTATATCATTACCAAAAATCAAATAAATAATTAGCGGTATTAAGGTAGCATATATAATAATATTTAAGTCTTTATCTGCTTTTTTTTGTTCTATACTAAGTTCTTTTTTTCTCATATTCACTTACTCCTTTTTTAACCATACAAATTACTATTTATCTAACTAATTCTATAATGACCAACTATATCATCACGATATTCTAAAATATCTTCTTCATAATATCTTTGATAAGGATTAGCATGATGAATAATAAAAG
>CAKOQV010000064.1 GCA_934101345.1 uncultured Bacilli bacterium | reverse complement strand
CTGGAATAAAATAGAAAATAACAAAGTAGAGAGTAATTACTTTACATATAAAAAATATTATCTTTGGATTAAAGATAGTGATAATAGAATAAGTGTTAGAACTACTATAGAAAAGGAGTAAATATGGAAGATGATAGAATAGAAACTACTAGAAATAGAGTATTTGTCCAAGAATTAGCTTTTGGTAAAGATAGTCCTATTGCCATGACAACAAATAATAATTATGTATATAGAGTAACCGGTATGGATCAAGTAGAAGATATTATAATTAGTGGATATGCAAGAAGTAAGGATAAAGTAAAAGGTGGTCATAATAATGAATTATTTTGGACTAGAGGTGGAGATAAACTATTTTACTATAATAAAAGACCAGTACTAGAAGCACCTTATACCAAAGTACAAGATGGTCAAATGGGAGCCATTCCACTAGAAGATTTAACTGCTATATGGATATTTAATGAAAAAGAAAATAAATATGTTAATTGTATTGAATACTATAGAAGTTTAAGAGAAGAACTATTATCATCTAAAGGTAGAAGTAGATAATAGTATATTCCTCTCACACTACATTGTTGGAGGCTTTTGAAAGCCAAAAGTTTTTCAAAAATATTTCAGAGTTAAATACCTCTGAAATAAAAGTATTTATATAAACTATAGATTAATGTCTATAGTTTTTTTTTTATATCCACAGGTAGTGAAAAAAAATATGTAAAAGTATAAAATACATATTGACAAAAATAGGTTACATATGTTACCGTTGAAACAGAGAGGAAAAGATATATTATGTAATAAAAAAATAAACATAAGGGGGAATTGTATGACTGGAGAGCAGCTCAAACTACTAACAAAAATGAAAAAGTTAATAACTAAAGGAAATAAAAGATTTGCTAATAGAAAAGATAGAGATTATCTTGAAGAATTGTTAGAAATTGGAATAACTGAAAGTTTAGCATGGCAAGAAATATTAACATTATCTTCATATAACTATGTTCAAGATTATAAGCCTTTTTATTCAAAAAGTGAAAATTCACTAGTATTTAAAAAAGATATTAATGGAAATAGAGTATATATTAAGTTAAAGATAGAAGAATATAATAATAAAGAAATGACAGTATGCTTATCATTTCATTTAGATTATAAATAGGAGGATATTATGAGATGTGATAATTGTGGTAGTACTGATACTTATATTAAGAATCATGAACATATCTACCAAATAAAAGGAAAAGAAATAAAATTTAATTCAGATAGAAGATTTTGCTCAAAATGTAATAATTTAGTATATGATGAAAAGCTAGATAATATTGCCTCTGAAAAAGGTATAGAAATATATAATAAATTATATGGTGTAACTAAAGAAGAAATAATAGCCTTAAGAAAAAAATATAATTTATCACAAGAATTATTTTCTAAAGTAATAGGATGTGCTAAAAAGACATTAATAAGTTATGAAAAAGGAGTATCTATACCAAATGATAGTTATTTAATATTAATAAAAATTTTAATAGCTAATCCAGAAATAATAGCAAATTTAGTTGAAGCCAACAAAATACAATTTACCGATAAAGAATATAATAAAATTAATAATAAGATATCTGAATTTTTAGCAAATAATGAAAAACAATTATTGCTAAGTGAAGAATATAACCCAACAGAGTATAATGGTTATACTAAGTTTAATAAAGAAAAAGTATATAATATGATTATCTTTCTTGCAGATAATACAATATTAAAAACAAAATTATTAAAAGAAATGTTTTATGCTGATTTCTTATTTTATAAAGAAAACTGTAAATCAATAACCGGACTAGAATATTGTAAACTACCATTTGGTCCAGTTCCAGATCGTTTTGAAACGATATTATCGAAAGGGTATCAAGAGGATATAATAGACTATAAACCAGTAATAACTCCATCTAAAGAATATTATGAAATAACATCAAAGAAAAAGTTTAATAAAGATTTATTTACCAAAGAAGAATTAGAAGTATTAGATAAGATAAAGAAATATTTTAAAAACTATAATGCTAAAGAAATAGTAGAATATTCTCATAAAGAAAAAGCCTTTATAGATACTAATAAATGTGAAAAAATAAGCTATGACTATTCCTTTGATATAGATTTAAAATAGTTATCAACAATATTTGTTGATAACTAAAAAGAAAAGAGACTATCTAGTAGTCTCTCCCCAGCTCAAGCGGTGTACTTAACATACACTTAATTTAATAAAATCGACATTGAGCTATCGACCTGACGAGATTTCTCTCC
>CAKOQV010000063.1 GCA_934101345.1 uncultured Bacilli bacterium | reverse complement strand
AACATTTTCTCAACTGCATCTTTTTTTGCAGTGCATTAATAATATACCAAAGATATTAAATGTTGTCAACCTTTTTTTCGATTTTTTTCGATACAATTTTCAATCATTTTTTATCCTTACAATATTATATGCTTAGTAGTAAATTTTTTTACTTTAATTTTGTAAAATATTTAACAACTACGCCTATTAGCACTATATAATAATGTAAGCATTATTTGTATTTATTAATTAATAAATGCAAATAAAAACTCAACATTCTTATTTCATATATATTATATGTTGAATGTTAAGATAGTTTACATTATTTTTTCAAAGATACTTCATTGAAACTCTTTTTCGTTTCAACGTTATGTATCATACCACTTTATATTAACTTTGTAAAGTGTTTTTTTCATTTTTTTTAATTTTTTTCTATTTTGCTATCTTTTGCTAATAATTCGATGTATTTATCGTAATATTTTTCTATTGTTTTTTGATTAAATGGATTATCTTTCACTCTTACTCTTTC
The DNA here is from genome assembly GCA_934101345.1 of uncultured Bacilli bacterium. Taxonomy (GTDB): domain Bacteria; phylum Bacillota_I; class Bacilli_A; order RF39; family UBA660; genus CAG-302. The sequence goes on along the minus strand of CAKOQV010000063.1, from coordinate 1,816 downwards.
TATTAGACTTCCTAGCTCATACTTTAGTATGAAATCAAGTCGGTTAGAATAATGCATTTGTTTTTTATGATATTTATATTCATTTCTATCTAATACTTTAAAGCTTCCATTTGGAAAAACTCTTAAATCTAGATCATAGTCGATATATTTAATAACATTATCGTCTATTATATATGGAGTAGCTATATTACAATAATAGAATAAACCGAATTTTTTTAACTGTGCCAATATATTAAACCATTCATTTTTATAAAAGAATAATATTGCTGTTTCTTTTGTTCTGTGGGTTTTGCCATCATTTTCAGTTATCTTTACTTTGTTGTTTGCACATACTAAGTAGTCTTCTGTTACATCAAGGACAATGGCTTCACCGCTTATTCGGTCTATTTTACCATTATGTTTGTAGCAATGTATTTCTAACTTATCTCCCACTTTTACATTATTCATTTTATACACCTTCGTTTCAGACATATTATACAATATATTTTTTTTTTATTCAATAACTTGTTACTTTTTTTCTTTTCTGCTATAATTATTATAAGAATAGATGGGAGGTATGTTATGTATTTTTTTAAGATATTTTATTTAGGTCTAATTTCTTTAATGCGATTTGTTATTAATTTTTTTAAATACTTCCTTATGGGTTTATACAATATTATTACTTTAATTCCTAGATATTTTATTTTGGGAATAATTACTATATTTAGTAAAAAGAAAAAGGAAAAAGTATCTAAACAAAATAAAAAATTGTCTTGGGCTATTGCTGGTACTACTTTTGCTATTTACCTAGTTTGTGTCTTTTTAATTAGTAGATGGTATGTTCAGGGACTTAAAATTAAATATTTATCTAAAGATATTATTAATTCTACTGATATTATTGAAAAAGAAGATAATAATAATGATAATAATCAGACAGAGCCTGAACCAGAGGAGCCATCTGATAATACAAATGAAAATAATACTCCTGTTTATTATCCTAATGATTATTGGGATTATATGAATGTTCCATTTATGAATGTTAATTTTACTGAATTATTAAAGAAAAATCCTGATACTGTTGGCTGGATTAAGGTCGATGGGACTAAGGTTAATTATCCTGTTGTTCAAGCAGAAGATAATGATTACTACCTAAGTCATGCTTTTAATAAGAAAAGTAATGCTGGAGGATGGGTTTTTGCTGATTATAGAGTTGATTTTGAAAACTTTGGTAGAAATACTATAATATATGGGCATAATATGAATAACAAAACAATGTTTGGCTCTATTCCTAATATGCTTTATAGTGGATATCTTAATAATAGTAGTAATTATTATATTAAAATATCTACTCCTACTTCTAATTCTACATGGAAAGTATTTTCTATTTATACTATAGAGCCTGAGGTATATTATCTTAAAACTAATTTTAGAACTGAACCTTATGATAAATTTTTAAGTACTATTAAAGGTAGAAGTATATATGACTTTGGTATTGATGTTACTACTGATGATAAAATACTTACTTTATCTACTTGTGATAATACTGGTACTAAGAGAGTTGCTGTTCATGCTAAAATGATTAATATTGAATATAAATAAATATTTATGTGTTCACCCTAAGCTTGTAATCTTAGGGTGTTATTTTTAGCCTAGGTCTAAAAATAAAATATCAGCCATATCTATTATATATAAGCTGGTATTCATATTTGAATATTATTTTGTTTAAAAATATTTACTTTTAACTATTTTTATGGTATTATCTATTTGTACCAATTATTAGGGGATTAGTTAAATGGTATAATAATGGTCTCCAAAACCACTGTTGGGAGTTCGATTC
>CAKOQV010000062.1 GCA_934101345.1 uncultured Bacilli bacterium | reverse complement strand
GTAGCGAGAGGGGGATTCGAACCCTCGACCCTTCGGGTATGAACCGAATGCTCTAGCCAACTGAGCTATCTCGCCGTAAAACGTAATATAATTATATTACATTTTTTTAAGTTTGACAAGTACTTTTTTAATTATTTATATAATTCTTTATCTAAAAGATCCAAATTATTATTCATAATAGTTATATAATTCTCATTAGAATTAGTAATTCCACCATCAATAGTTTCCATAGTATTTAAAGTAATTAAGTCAATACCATAGTTATCAATAATATTTTTACAAACATCATTAGTTTCATCTTTTGAAGAATATATATATTTAATAGTACCATTATTAACTAACTTTTTAACTTCATTAATAGTACTATCAGTTAAATTATCATTATCTTCAAGAGATATAACTCTTAAATTATATTTTTCTAAAAATTTAAACATATCATTATCTACTACTATAGTTTTATATGGAGCTAAATTAATATTTTCTTTATAATCAGCATCTAATCTAGATAAATTATATTTAAGAGTTTCATATTTATCTTCAATACCAGTACCATCTGAATTAGTAATTAAATAAGGATTATCAATATATTCAAGTAAACCATCTTTAGTATTCTGCGCCATCATCAAATAATTATAAGGATTAAGCCAAAGCTCAGTAATATTGCTAGTATATGTTATTCCAAGTGAAACATCAATAACTTTTAAATTCTTATTTTTATTAATCATCTTAACAGCATAATCTCTATCCTTATCCAAACTATTAAATACAAATAAATCGGTCTTAGAATATTCTTCAAGTTTCTTATCAGATAATTCATAATCACTAGTATCTACTCCTGATGGATAAATACTATTTATCGTAGCATTATCACCATACAAACTATCTAGTAAATACTTAATAGGGTAGATAGTAGTATAAATAGTTATATTCTCCATAGAGTCTTTAGTTATACTACATCCAGGCATTATAAACAAAATTGTAAATATTAAAATTAAAAATTTCTTTATCTTCATTATATTATTTCCTTCTTTCTATTACTATAATAATATTACTATATTTTTATTTTTTTGTAAATAGAGTAGAGGTAATTTATTTTTATACTCATATTTATAAATAAAAAGTATAATAATATTAAATATAGAATAAAATATTATGTGTTTTTATAAAAAAGTAGATAAAAAGTATTGACTTTAAAAGACATTAATATTATAATTAAATCACTTGCGAGTTTAGGTTTTGTCATGGGCAAAACTTAAATTTAAGGAAGAACATGAAACACCAGGATATGTGTAAGAAAGGAGTGAGATTATGCCTACAATTAATCAGTTAACTAAAAAGCCAAGAGCTAAGAAAACTAGAAAGAGTAAATCTCCAGTGTTATTAGTTGGTAAAAATAGTATTCAAAAGAAACAAACAATCCAAGTATCACCTCAAAAAAGAGGAGTATGTACTAGGGTTGGTACTATTACCCCTAAGAAGCCAAACTCAGCATTAAGAAAATATGCCAGAGTAAGACTTTCTAATGGTATGGAAGTTACTTGCTATATTCCAGGAATTGGCCACAACTTACAAGAACACAGCGTTGTTTTAATAAGAGGTGGAAGAGTTAAAGACCTAATCGGTGTTAGATATCACATCATTAGAGGTACTTTAGATACTGCTGGAGTTCAAAACAGAAAGCAAGGTAGAAGCAAATACGGTGCTAAAAGAGACAAAAAATAAAAATTAATAATATTGGAAGGAGGATATAAAGATTATGAGAAAAAGAAGAGCTACTAAAAGAGATGTTTTAGCAGATCCTATATATAATTCTAAAGTAGTTACTAAATTAGTTAATCATATCATGAAAGATGGTAAAAAAGGTACTGCTCAAAACATTATATATGATGCTTTTGATATAATCAAAGAAAAAACTGGAGAAGATGCTATGGTAGTATTTAATAAGGCTATGGATAACATCAAACCTGCTCTTGAAGTTAAATCAAGAAGAGTAGGTGGAGCTAACTACCAAGTACCAGTAGAAGTTAAGCCAGATAGAGCACAAGCTTTAGCATTCAGATGGCTTGCTCAATATGCAAGATTAAGAAATGGTCATTCTATGGCTGAAAATCTTGCTAACGAAATAATTGATGCATCTAACGGAACAGGTGCTTCAGTTAAGAAGAAAGACGATACACACAAGATGGCAGAGGCTAATAAAGCATTTGCTCATTATAGATGGTAAGAAAGGAAAATGAATTATGGCTCGTGAAATAAGCTTAGATCATACTAGAAACATTGGAATCATGGCCCATATTGATGCAGGTAAAACAACTTGTACTGAGAGAATTCTATTCCATACACATAAGATTCATAAGATTGGTGAAACACATGATGGTGAATCTCAAATGGACTGGATGGCTCAAGAACAAGAAAGAGGTATTACAATTACTAGTGCCGCTACTACTGCATTCTGGAAGGGTTATAGATTCAATATTATAGATACTCCAGGACACGTTGACTTCACAATTGAAGTACAAAGAAGTTTAAGAGTATTAGATGGTGCTGTTTTACTTATTGATGCTCAAGCTGGTGTAGAACCACAAAGTGAAACAGTATGGAGACAAGCAAATGAATATGGTGTACCTAGAATTATATTTGCTAATAAAATGGATAAAATGGGAGCAGATTTCTATTTTAGTTTAGGTACAATCAAAGATAGATTAGGAGCAAATACTGCTGCTATGGAACTTCCTATTGGAGCTGAATCTGATTTTAATGGTGTAATTG
>CAKOQV010000061.1 GCA_934101345.1 uncultured Bacilli bacterium | reverse complement strand
TCTCTATTAGAGAAGGTGGACACACTGTTGGTGCTGGATCAGTTACTGAAATTATTGAATAATTAAATTAAAAGGTACTCAAAAGAGTATCTTTTCTATTTTTTTATATTTAAAAAGGACTTTAAATAATATATATACACCTACTTTAAATATTGAAATTTAAGACAACAATATAGATTAAAAATAAATTTTAAGTATTGCATTAAGTATATCTTTATGGTAAAATTATTTATAGAGTAGAGAGTGATATAATGAATAAAAAAAGAATAATAATTACAATTTCCATTATAATACTATTAATTATTATATCAATTGGTATTATTAAGTTATATCAAACATATGCTATAACTAATTATGTTGATAGTATGAGCGGCGCAACATATGATGTTCATATTAAAAATACAAAAACCATTGATGTACCTGCTTCAGGGTACAGAAATATTTATTATGTTATTACTAATAATAATCCTGGTACCGTAAATTATACAGTCGCTTATAGTGGTACAAATGTTAGTGTAAAAGTTTTTTCTTCTTCAAAAGATGAAATATCTGGTTCAATGGGCGAAAAAGAAAAAAAATTTATACGATTACGAGTAGAAAATAGCGGTACTACCCAAGCAACTGCAACTATCTCAGCAATATTAGGATATGAAAAAGGTGGAAATTTAATAATACCATCAGATATGACAGAAATAAAAGATGTTTATACGCCAGTTACATTAGCGGCATATATAAAAAGCAAATATAATAATAATTCAGTCGCAGTTAATAATGATATTTCATACGATATCGATACAAATAATAAGCTTATTAATGATAATAATAATAATTTAAGATATTATGGCTCATCGCCAAATAATTATATATATTTTAATTGCACTAATTACCGAAATCAATCTAGCACCAATTGTGAAGTCTGGCGAATAATAGGAGTAATTGATAACAAGGTTAAAATAGTTAGAAATCAAAGTATAGGCTCTTTAGCCTGGGATTATGACAAAAATGATAATATAACAGAAACATCAAATAATAACGATTGGAATACATCAACACTACAAAAACTATTAAACAATCAATATTATAAGGGCAAGGAAACTATAACATATTATTCATCAAATAATAGCACCACTTTAAAAATGGGAGAGATCGGATTAAAAAATGATATTACTAGAAATATGATAGAATCTTCAAAGTGGTATCTTGGAGGATACGATAATGCCGAGAAGGTATTTTCAAACGATATATATAATTATGAACGAGGAACACTAAAATGTTCTGGCTGTACATATGATACTGCGTGGACCGGAAATATTGCACTAATGTATATAAGTGATTATGGTTTCGCTGCAGAATTTGGTACTAGTAACAATAAGCTATGTACGAGTACTTTATATGATTATGATAGTGCAGATTGTGCAAATAACAATTGGCTAACAAACATTGCACAGTTTTCATATTTCATAACTCCTAATACCGTTAATAGCACATCGGTATTTTGGATAGAAGATGGTGGCTATGTTGATTTAACTCAATCTTCAAATAGTTTTAATATTTTACCAACACTATATTTAAGTTCAAATTTACAATTAGCAGAAGGAAATGGTTCTTTAAATAATCCATATCAATTGTATGTAGGGTAAAAATATATAAGAGTGACATTTTTAGATATCACTCTTATTTTTTTTGCATATAATTTAATAGGTGATAAACATGGCAAAAATAGATAACTTTAAATTGTTTGTAAAAAACAATCCTAATTTAATTACATATGTTAGAAATAATACTATGTCATGGCAAAAATTTTATGAGCTGTATGATTTATATGGGGAAGATAATAATATTTGGAGTGAATATTTAAATAATAAAAGTAATAGTAATGACAGTGCTAAAGAAAAAGAAACAAAAAAATCAAGCAAAATTTCAGATATACTAGATATGGCTAAAAATATTGATACTAATAAATTACAAGATAGTATAAGTTCAGTTCAAAAGGCAATAGGTTTAATAGGAGATATGCTTGTAAAAGATAAGAAACCAGATACTAGTGCTTATAATCCTAGGCCAATTTACCGAAGGTTTGATGATTAATGACAACAGAATTACAATTGAAAATTAATTCTGATCCAAGATTAACATCATTTATTAGACAATATCCCATTTGGTATAAAAGATTAAATAGAAATCCGCTGCTATTTAAAGATTTTACCGAAGACATGAAAGATAAGTTTAAAATTAGACCTAGTGATAGACTTAATAAAACTTTAGAAAACATAAGTATGATTCAAACATTCTTAAATGTCTTAAAAGAACAAAGAAGCAAATAAATTTACTTTACATCACTTCGCAGTGATGTGATTTCTGTTTCATAGACTCTGTAACCAGACTTCTCCGCAGACTTAAAATCCGATAGTTGCCACCGTATTTATTTCTTAATTATTAAGAAATCTTGTTCGCTTTTTATATTCTAACATAATTCTCCATATATAACTTTAAACCTTCAAACATAATATTTATACTTGCATTTAAATCTCTATCTAATTCTAAATTACATTTAGTACATTTATATTCCCTTCTTGTTAAATCTTTATATCTTTTATCTTGATTATCACATCTACTACATATTTGACTAGATGGATAGTAGGTATTTATTTGATAAAACTCTTTACTTTTATATTTTGCTTTATATTGTAACTCTCTTAATATTTCACTAAATGTAGCATCATTTATTTTACTAGATAGTTTACTATCTTTACCTTTAATAATCATTTCTTTAGTTTTTAATTTTTCACAAGTAATAATATCATATTCGTCAGTTATATCTTTAGTTATTTTATGTATATAATACTTTCTAGCATTAGCTAGTTTACTATGAAGAACTGCTAGTTCTTTTTT
>CAKOQV010000060.1 GCA_934101345.1 uncultured Bacilli bacterium | reverse complement strand
GTGCAAACTGCTTCATACAAGTGGTTCACTACGGAAGGGGTTAAAGAGGTTTTTGAAACATTTTCACCAATTGAAAGTTTTTCTGGTAGTTTATCTTTAGAATTTGGTGAATATGAATTCGGTACTCCCAGATATTCAATTAAAGAATGCAAAGATAGACAGATTACGTATGCTGCTCCTCTTAAAGTTCAAACTAGACTGTTTAATAATGAGACTGGTGAGGTTAAAGAACAAGAAATATTCTTAGGCGATATGCCACTTATGACTGAAGCTGGTACATTTATTATTAATGGCGCTGAGAGAGTTGTTGTATCACAACTTGTTAGATCTCCTAGCGTATACTTTTCTAAAGAAATAGACAAGAATGGTAAACCTGTATTTGCATCTAAAGTTATTCCATCAAGAGGTACTTGGTTAGAGTATGAAACTGATGCTAAAGATGTTATCTATGTAAGAATAGATAGAAATAGAAAGGTACCTATGACTACTCTTTTAAGAGCGGTTGGACTATCTTCTAATGACGATATATTATCTTTATTTGATAATGATATATATCTTAAGAATACTATTGAAAAGGATTCTACACATGATACTGATGAAGCTCTTATTGAAATATATGAGAAATTAAGACCAGGTGAACCTACTACTCTTGATAGTTCAAAGAACCAATTAATTACTAGATTCTTTGATGACTTTCATTATGATTTAGCAAGAGTTGGTAGATATAAATTTAATAAAAAATTAAATGTTAAAGATAGACTACTTGGAAATAGACTTGCTGAAGATATTATAGTAGATGGCGAAGTTAAAATTGCTAAGGATACTTTAATTACTAAAGAAGTATTAGAAAAACTATCTACATACTTAGATAATGGGTATGGTATTACTGAATGTAAGGTTAATGAAGATTTAACTATTAATGCAAGTGTAGAAGAACATAATAAGATTCAAGTTATTAAAGTTTATTCTAATGTTGATGACAAGAAGATTGTTCATGTTATTGGTAATGATCCTAACTGTGAACTTAAGAATTTAACTATTGCTGATTTATATGCTACTGTTAGTTATTATTTAAATTTAAATGATGGCATTGGTGATATTGATGAAATAGACCACTTGGGTAACAGAAGAGTTAAACAAGTAGGAGAATTATTACAAAATCAATTTAAGATTGGTTTTAGTAGAATGGAAAGAGTTATTAGAGAAAGGATGACTACTCAAGATATTGAGACTGTTACTCCTAAAACTTTAATTAATATTAGACCTGTTACTGCTGTTATTAAGGAATTCTTTGGTAGTAGCCAGTTATCTCAATTTATGGATCAAACTAATCCAATTGCAGAGCTTACTCATAAGAGAAGATTATCTGCTTTAGGACCTGGTGGATTATCTAGAGATAGAGCAGGTACTGAGGTAAGAGATGTTAACTCATCTCACTATGGTAGAATTTGTCCTATTGAGTCTCCAGAAGGTGCTAATATTGGACTTATTACTTCATTAGCTAGTTATGCTAAAATTAATGATTATGGATTTATTCAAACTCCATATAGAAAAGTAGTTGATAGTAAACTTACTGATGAAATTGTTTACTTAACTGCTGACGAAGAGGAAGATTATTATATATCTCAAGCTACTGTTAATACTGATGATGATGGTAAAATTACTGATAGTATAGTAGCAGGTAGATATAAGGGAGAAAATGTTTTAGTTAGTCCTGATAAAGTTGACTATATTGACGTATCTCCTCAACAAGTAGTGTCTGTAACTACAAGTTTAATACCATTCCTAGAGCATGACGATGCTACTCGTGCACTAATGGGTGCAAACATGCAAAGACAGGCATTACCTCTACTTAAGACTGAGGCTCCTTATGTAGGAACTGGTGCTGAATATATTGCTGCAAGAGATAGTGGCTCTGTAGTAGTTGCTAAGGCTGATGGTATTGTTAGTTATGCAGATGCTAAGAAGATTGTTGTTAAGAATGCTAAAGGTGAAGATGTTTATTATTTAGCTACTTTTGAAAGATCTAACCAAGGTGAAACTTTTAACCATGTTCCTATAGTTAGAGAAGGCGATAAAGTTAAGAAAGGTCAGATAATAGCAGATGGTCCAAGTACTGATAAAGGTGAACTTGCACTAGGTAAGAATGTAGTTGTTGCGTTTACTACATTTAATGGTTATAACTATGAAGACGCTGTTATTATGAATGAAAGATTAGTAAAAGATGATGTTTATACTTCACTTCATATTGAAGATTATGAATTACAATGTCGTGATACTAAACTAGGACCTGAAGAAATTACTAGAGATATTCCTAATGTTGGAGAAGAAGCTAGAAAGAATCTTGATGAACATGGTATTGTTAGAATTGGTACTGAGGTTCATGAAGGTGATATTTTAGTAGGTAAAGTTACTCCTAAAGGAATGGCTGATTTAACTAGTGAAGAAAAACTTTTACATGCTATCTTTGGTGAAAAGACTAGAGAAGTTAGAAATTCATCACTTACTGTTCCACATGGTGGTGATGGTGTTGTTCACGATGTTAAAGTTTATACTAAAGAAGACAATGATGACTTACCTAGTGGCGTAAGCATGGTCGTTAGAGTATATATTATTCAAAAGAGAAAGATTCAGGTTGGAGATAAAATGAGTGGTCGTCACGGAAATAAAGGTGTTATTTCACTTATACTTCCTAGTGAAGATATGCCATTCTTACCTGATGGTACTCCTGTTGATATTATGCTTAACCCTCAGGGTGTTCCATCTCGTATGAATATTGGTCAGATACTTGAGTTACACTTAGGTATGGCTGGTAAGAAACTTGGTGTACATTTTGCTACTCCAGTACTTGATGGTGCTAAGGAAGAAGATATTGCTGCCGCTATGAAAGAAGCCGGTATGGATCCTGATGGTAAGACAGTTCTTTATGATGGTAGAACTGGTGAAGAATTTGATAGTAGAATATCTGTAGGTGTAATGTATATGATTAAATTACATCACATGGTTGATGATAAATTACATGCTAGGGCAACTGGTCCTTATTCACTAGTTACACAACAACCACTTGGTGGTAAAGCACAACTTGGTGGACAGAGATTTGGTGAAATGGAAGTTTGGGCACTTGAAGCTTATG
>CAKOQV010000059.1 GCA_934101345.1 uncultured Bacilli bacterium | reverse complement strand
GAGTAGAAGTAAAGAAAGAGAAGAAATATTAAAAAAATTAGCTTCTATCTATCAAAATACTCCTTGTCCGAATGATAAAATAGTAAGTGATTATATAAACAGCATTAATAGTACTGGAGAAAGTCTACTAGGAGCTCAAACAAAAATAAGAAATGGATACATCAAAGACGAAAAAAAGAACAAACTAAGCGTAACACCATATCCAAATTTTCTAGTTATAGATACACCAAATAATAGTGAAGAATATGAAGAATTATTTACTATGGGAGATGGAATAAAAATATATTTACCTTTAGATTCCTCAAAAGTATATAAAGTAGCAACATCTATAATAGATTATGCTATAAAAAAGAAAATTGCTATACAATGTAAGGTAAGAAACTTTCATGCTAATGATACTTTAACTATAAGAACTGCCCATAAGGAAGATATAGAGACTATCATAGAATATGTTAATAAAAAACATAAAAAAGATATAAATTTAGGTAATCCCTTTATACCAGAAGCACAAGGAATAAATACATGCATAGATGGTCAAATATCATATAATAGAGTACTAGCTAGGCTATTAGATAAATATCTATATGATAAAAAAATGAGTGGTACACTAAATATAGTATCAACAAGAGATTTTTCTAACTTTATAAAAGAAGAATTAAATAACCTTCAAGGTAAAAGTTGGCATTATTATTATCTTCTTTATGGTTTAAATGATATGCGAATGTATCAAGATTTTGTGCTAGTATCAGACATCATAAGATCAAACTTAGAAAGAGAATTATCACTAAATGATATAGAAGAGTATCAAAAAATGAAAAAGTTTAAACCCGGAGATAAGTATGAATATACTGATGAAGAATTAATTGAAATAAAGAAAAAGGCTCTAAGAGAAATATTTATATCATTAAAAAATAGTTATGATGCTAATGATAAAACAAGTAATAGTATAGAATATTTACATAGAGTAATAATGGAATATATAGATAGGGACAATATAAGAGTTTTTACTAGAAAAAATAAAATAAGATATATGATAAATGAATACTATCCCAAAGAAATATTACAAGAGTATTTATTAGAAATGGGGTATGATACTCTGATAAATGCTGCAATTGAAACAAAATTAAAATATGGAGATAAACAAATGCATGGTGCAATAAAGAAATTTGTTGAAGAAAAAGATTTATCAGGATTTACAAATACCTCAGGTTACAGAAGTGAGCTTGGGTTCATTATTCCCCCTGAATTACTAATAAGAAAATTAAAAGAAAGTGAGTCACTTGGAAATAATTTAATTAGTGATACCGTAATAAATGATAGAGAAGAAAGAAAAATAAATGGTAGAAAATAAAAAATCTATCCTTTTTCTTTACAATTTAACAAATTCATTATATAATATTGGCGTGAAAAAGGGAGTATGATTATATGAAAAAAACCACAGAACGAAAAATTATAAATAATAATTATAGTTTTTTAGAAAAACATCCTATTATACCAAATCTAAGTATTTATAATGCCATTAATTTACTTAGTACATTTTATAGAAATGTCGAAGCAATTGATTGCTTGGATTTAACAGTAAGTTATGATGAGATGATAAAAGATACTATAACTATGTCTAAAGCATTAAAAGAACTAGGAATAAAAAAAGGAGATATAATATCTGTATCAATGCCAAATTACTATCAAGGAGTAATAACCTTTCTCGCAGCCAATAGAATAGGAGCCATAACTACATTTATTAATTCAATGTCATCAATTGAAGAAGTACTAAGATATTTAAATGAATTTGAATCAACACTATTTATAAACTATGATAAAGATGAAGAATATAATAAGAAGATTACTACCAGTAGTAGAGTAAAAAATATTCTTACATTAAAACAAAATGAAATAAATACCAAGAATTACAAAAATATAATTACTAGTGCTAATGGATATAATAACTTTTTAACATTTAGTGATATAGGTAAAATATCAAATTATTATAAAAAGCCTATTTATACACTTTATAGTGGTAAAAATGATGCTCAAATACTATTTACCAGTGGTTCAACTGGTAATCCTAAAAGCGTTGTTTTAACAAATGAAAATATCTTAGCCTCAGGAATTTATATGAAGAATACTGGAAAAATAAAAGCAGAGCCAGGAGAAAAATGCTTAGTATGTGTACCATTTTCTTATCCTTATGGTTTAGATACATCTACAGTAATGAGCCTATTATGTGGTAGAACAGGAATACTTGCTCCAAACTTAACTAAAGATAATATTAGATATTATTTATTAAAAAATCCAAATTATATTTTTGGTAGTCCAGCACTTCTAGAACTAATAAAAAGAAATTCATTACCAAAAGATGATTTATCATCAGTTCATACTTTTGTATCTGGCGGCGACTTTTTATCACCATCGCAAAATGCTGAAGGAGTAGAATTCTTTAAAAATCACAATGCCAAAGTTACAATATGTAATGGTTCAGGAAATGCTGAAACATGTGGCACCAATACCATGGCAGTAGGCTCTATAAACAGACCAGAAACCGTAGGTAGGGTACTTGCTGGAACAAAATCAATTATAGTGGATCCTAATACGATGGAAGAATTAGATTATGGAAAAGAAGGAATGTTATGCCAGTCTGGCAAGCATGTATTTAAATGCTACTATAATGATGAAGAAAAAACAAAAGAAACAAAGTTTAAATATAAAGGTAGAGAATACTATAAAACAGGTAATATTGGTATTTTAGATGAAAATGGATATTTTACATTAACAGGAAGAAGTTCTAGATATTACATAAGATCTGATTTAAATAAAGTATACTTAGGACATATTCAAAGTTTTGTATCACTAATCGATGTAGTAGAAGCTTGTTGTGTTGTACCAAAACCTGACAAAGATTTACTATTTACAAATAAAGTGTATATAGTACTAAAAGATGGTATAATGCCTACTAAAGAAATAAGTGATTATATTATGAGTGAATGTTATAAACCAATATATAATAGTGCAGCAGGAGAGACTATTCAGTTAAAACCGTATGAAGTTCCAGAAAGTATAGAATTCTTAGATAAATTACCATTAACTAAAGCAGACAAAGTAAATTATACTTTACTTGAAGAAATGGCTAAAGAAGAAGCTAATACCAAAATAAAGAAGAAAGAATTAAAATAATTTTGAACTTGTCAACAAAAAGTAGACAGTAAAAAGATTTTATTTAAACCCTAGTTGAGTTCTATACTCAATTGGGGTT
>CAKOQV010000058.1 GCA_934101345.1 uncultured Bacilli bacterium | reverse complement strand
TAAATACTTCATAACATAGACCTTAGGCTATGTTATGCCTCTTAAGACTACAGGCTTAAGAGGATATATACAAAAAGCGATAGGTCTCTCGACCTATCTTCAGGGGGTTTTGGTTATATCACACCTACATTTTATTTCGTAGCGTGTGGTCATATCTCTATGACATATTAATCATAATATATTTTTAAATAAATTACAATACTTTTTTAAAAATTTATTTAAAAATATTTTTCATATACCAATTAATCTAGTTCTTCAATCTTTTTTAATTCATTAAGTATAGGCTCATATTCTGGATTTGATTCAAAAGTAAATAATATATTAATAAACTCTTCAGCATCCTCTTTAGCCTTTAATAACATCTTAAAATCCCTTCTAATATTAGCCATCTTAAGTACTAATTCACCACTTTGTTTAATACCAAATAAATCTCCTTCTCCTCTATTTTGAAAATCATACTCACTAATTTCAAAACCATCAGAAGTTTTTTCTAAAAGACGAAGTCTCTCTTCAGATTCTTTAGCCACTAAAACACAATAACTTTGAATATCACTTCTTCCTACTCTACCTCTTAATTGATGTAATGTAGATAAACCAAACATATTAGCATTAAATATAACTATCATTGAAGCATTAGGTACATTAACACCAACTTCAATAACTGTCGTAGATATTAATATATTAATCTTATTATTTTCAAAGTCATTCATTACTTTATTCTTCTCTTTATTATCAAGTTTACCATGAATAATACCAATCTTACTTATCTTACCAAAGGCCTTATTCATTTTCTCCTCTAAATCTTTAACAGACTCTAAGTTCTCTTCATCTCCCTCAATCATTGGAGCCACTACATATATCTGATGATTATTATCAAGTTCTTTCTTCATCATTTCTAATACTTCAGTAATATCTTTTTCTTTCTTAAAGTATGTAATAACTTCTTTTCTACCTATAGGTTTAGTTTTAATTGAAGATACATCAGTATCACCATATATAGTTAAAGCATAACTTCTTGGAATAGGAGTAGCACTCATAGATAGTACATCTGGACTAATACCCTTTCCTTTAAAAGAATTTCTCTGATTTACTCCAAAGCGATGCTGTTCATCAGTTACAACAAGACCTAGTTTCTTAAATTTAACCTTATCTTGAATTAAAGCTTGCGTACCAATAATTAAATCAATTTTACCAAGTCCTAGATTATCATATATTTCTTTCTTATCTTTAGCACTAGTACTAGAAGTAAGAAGTGCTATTTTAAGTTTATACTTACTAAATATCTTAAGAGCATCTTCATAGTGTTGGCCCGCTAATATCTCAGTAGGAGCCATTAAAGCAGATTGATACTTAGATAAATAATTAGCATATATTGCAGTAAAAGCCACTATTGTTTTACCAGAACCAACATCTCCTTGAAGTAATCTATTCATTCTCTTCTTAGATTCTAAATCTTTAAGTATCTCTTTAATACTACTACTTTGATCTAAAGTAAGTTTATATGGTAGATTATCAATAAAGTTATTAATCTTATCATAATCAAGTACTCTCTCTATCGCAGTATCATCAGATTCTATCTTTTGTTTTAAATACCTAATCTTTAACATATACATAAATAACTCTTCATATTTAATTCTTTGTCTTGCCTTCTTTAAAGTAACAATATCTTCAGGTATATGAACATTATATATAGCAGCTTTCTTAGAAAGTAAATTATATTTATCCTCGAGATATGTTGGTATTAAAGAATGAACATGGTATTCCTCGTTATTAAGTACATAAGATACAAACTTAGATATTTGCTTTATAGTTAGGCCTTCGGTAGTATAATAAATAGGTTCTATCTTAGCTCCTGGAGGCAAAAGACCAAATCTAACATCCGAAGCCACTATCGTATTCTTAAGTTTATGATATTTACCAATTATAGTAACCTCTTTACCACACTTTAATTCTTGATGTAAATATACTTTATTATATACTGTAATGTTAATTATCATCGTTCCAGTATTAATTCTAAATATCAGTTTCTTTAAACTCTTATTAATAAATATAACTGTTGGTTGTCCCTCTACTATACCATCAATAATAATCTTGTCACCATCATTTAAAATACTCATATCTGTTCTTTTAATTATATCATATCGATATGGGTAATAATATAATAAATCTTCACCATCATTAATTTTAAGTTTATTTAATAGTTCCTTGGTTTTAGGGCCAACTCCATCGATATTTTCTAACTCTATCATAATATCACATCCTAGTATAATTATAGCAGAATAAAAAAATTTGTCTAGAAAGTTAACTTATAGTTAATTGACAAAGAAAGAAAAAAGACATATTAGAATGTCTTTAAAAATCTCTATCTCTTAAGAATGGTGGAATATCTAAATCATTATCCATATCGTCAGTTGCTTCTCTATAAAGATCTTCTCTTCTAGTAGAATCAAAACTATGATATAGTGGTTCACTTTGATTTTCAAATCCTGTTGCTATAACAGTAACTATTACTTCGTCATTTAGATTTTCGTTTATTACTGCTCCAAAGATAGTATTGATATCTGTATTAGCAGCAGTTCTAATTACTTCAGCAGCTTCTTCTACTTCAAATAAAGTAAGTGAAGCACCTCCTGTAACATTGATTATAGCATCTGTAGCACCATTTATTGATGTTTCTAATAGTGGTGATGATACAGCTTGTTTAGCGGCCTCTACTGCTCTATTTTCACCTGATCCTACGCCTATACCAATTAGAGCATTTCCTCTATCTTTCATAACGGCTTTAACATCTGCAAAGTCTAGGTTAACTAATCCTGATACAGCAATCAAATCAGATATTGATTGTACACCTCTATGTAGTACATTATCTACTTCTCTAAATGCTTCAAGCATTGGGGTAGATTTATCAATTAATTCTCTTAGTCTATCATTAGGTATTACGATTAAGGTATCGACATGTTTTTTTAATTCATCAAGTCCTGATACGGCTTGGCTCATTCTCTTCTTTCCTTCAAAACTAAATGGTTTAGTAACTATACCTACGGTTAATGCTCCTAAATCTTGTGATATTTCTGCGATAACAGGAGCAGCACCGGTACCAGTTCCACCTCCCATACCACAAGTTATGAATATCATATCAGCACCTTTAATTGCTTCTTCTATTTCTGCTTTAGACTCAAGAGCAGCTTCTCTACCTATTTCTGGATTAGCACCAGCTCCTAGTCCATCGGTTAATTCTCTACCTATTTGTAATTTTATTGGGGCTAAAGAATTATTTAATACTTGAAGATCAGTATTTGCTACAATGAATTCAACGCCTTTTAAGCCAGACTCTATCATTCTATTGACAGCGTTACAACCGCCTCCACCTACTCCAATTACTTTTATTTTTGCTAACTGATCCATTTCTAAACCAAACATATTATTCATTTTTAATCCTC
>CAKOQV010000057.1 GCA_934101345.1 uncultured Bacilli bacterium | reverse complement strand
CATCCGAAGAGATAGAAAAAATAATTGATGTATGTAAAAAAAATAATATATCAATCACCGGTAGTGTATTTTTAAGGACATCCGAAGATATAGAAAAAATAATTGATGTATGTAGAGAAAATAATATACCAATCACCGGTAGTGTATTTAAGAAAACATCAGAAGAAATAAAAAAATCAATTGATTATATAAAAGAAAATTATGGACAAGCATATTTAACACCATTAATTATTAATAAGAATGTAGAATATTTAAAAATTGTATTACCATATTTAGAATCACTAGGAGTATTACCATATGTAATTAAAAGTGCTTCTATATTAAACTTAACTTTTGAGGAAATAAAAGAAAGAAAAGACTTTATTGAATCAAATAATGATACTTTGATCTTACAAAATGGGAGATTTAATAGTATTTTTGGTTTATCTAGAGCAATTTATAAAAAATTAACTAATAAAAACAGTATAACTAAATAGTAATATTTGACACCAAGGTGTACATATGTTAGAATATATGGCACTAAGGAGTGATACTATGTCTTATGAAACAGATGCAATGAGAGCATTAAATGCTTCATTAAGAAATACCGAGGGATTAAAATATACTTTAAAAGAGTTTAATAGTAATATTAATGTACTTAAGGCACTTACTATAGAACTTGCTAAAGCTAATGAATTAAAGGAAATAGAATTAGGTATAAGAAGTAAAGAAGAGTATTCATATAAGACAAAGACAAGAATCAAATAATCTTGTCTTTTTATGTTATATGTGTTATATTAATCTTACAAAAAGGAGTAATCTATGAATAAAGTAATTGTCATAACAGGACCTACAGCGGTAGGTAAAACTAAATTAAGTATAGAATTAGCTAAAAGATATAATGGTGAAATAATAAATGCTGATGCTGTTCAAGTATATAAAGGATTAGATATCGGAAGTGCTAAAGTAACTGAAGAAGAAAAAGAAGGTATTCCTCATCATCTATTTGATATAAAAGAAGTAGATGAAGAATATACAATTTATCATTATCAAAAAGATTGTCGTAAATTAATCAAAGAAGTTCAAGGTAGAGGAAAAACTCCCATTCTAGTAGGAGGTACAGGTCTATATATAAAAGCAGCTCTCTATGATTATAAATTAACTGAAGAAAAAGAAACTAATACTTATGATAATCTAACTGATGAAGAATTATATAATAAATTATTAGAACTAGATAAAAATATAGTAATAGATAAAAATAATCGTCGTAGATTAATAAGGGCTATTAATTACTATAAAGAAAATAATAAATCTATTAATACCAATACTACTAATAAATTACTATATGATGCTATATTTATCGGTTTAACAACAGATAGAAGAATATTATATGATAAAATAAATTCAAGAGTGGATATTATGATTAAAGATGGTTTACTTAATGAAGTAAAAGCCTTTTATGATAAGAATATCAGAACTAAACCACTGCTTAATGCCATTGGTTACAGAGAAATATATTCATACTTTGATGGCAATATATCTCTTGAAGAAGCCACAGATAAAATAAAACAAAATTCAAGACATTATGCCAAAAGGCAGTATACATTTTTTAATCATCAACTACCAGTAGTATGGTTTGAAACAGACTATAGTAATTTCAACAATACTGTTGAAAAAGTAATTAATTACATTGAGAATAATTAGTTAAAAATGATTTTCAAATAAAAATAATTATGATATAATTAATTTAGCATAACATAGGGAGTGTGCTTTATCAAAAAAATAGGAGGTGTAGTATGTCAAAGTTTTGTTCAAATTGTGGGAACGAAGTAGTAGATGAGGCAGTAATATGTCCAAAATGTGGTGTTTCAACTGGTCAAAATACAGCAGTAAGTAATAACAACAATGGTACTTCAAATGGAATGGCAACAGCAGGTTTCATATTATCGTTCTTTGTACCATTATTAGGTTTAATATTCTCAATACTAGGGCTTAAGAAAGTAAAAGAAACTAATACTGGTAAAGGTTTATCAACTGCGGGTATAATTATCTCATCTATTGCATTGTTCATTATATTAATTTCTGTTATTATATTTTCAGTTGCATTTACTGAAGCAATAGATGAATCTAATTATAGTAATGGATATTATTATAACTATTATGATTAATAAAAAATTAGATGTTCAATCATCTAATTTTATTCTTTATCTATAAGAAACTTAGTTAAATTACTAGGTTCTTTTTCATTAACAATAATATCATAAATAAGATTAATAATGGGCATCTTGATCTTTTTATTTCTAAGAAGTTTTTTTATAGAGTATAGTGTATATAATCCCTCTATTGTAGTACTCTCTATATAATTATCAATTTCTTCTTTACTTTTACCTTCACCTATTAACTTACCTAGAGTATAATTTCTACTTTTAGTACTAGTACAAGTAAGCAATATATCACCAAATCCAGCAAATGATAAAATAGTTTTCTTATTACCACCTAATGCCTTAATCAAAGCTTTAATATCATGTAGAGATTCAGTAATAAACATAGTACTCGTAGATATTTGGTATCCCATACCATCAAGCATACCAGAAGCTATAGCAATAACATTTTTAATAGAGCCACATATTTCAGTACCAATAATATCTCTAGTATGTCTTATCTTAACATATTCATTAGCCATAGCTTTAGTAATAATATTTCTAGTATAATTACTTCTTGAAGCCAAACTAAATCCAACAGGTACTTTATTAATAATATCTTCAGCAAAAGTACCACCGGATATAACACCTATATTTGAAGTATTAATATTATTTCTAATAACATCATATAAAAATAAACAAGAGTTTTGTTCTATACCTTTTGAAGCAATACAAATAACTTGATTACTTTTAAAGTATTTATTTAATTCCTTTGAAGTGCTACCAACAAACTTCGCAGGTATTGCCACTACTATAATATCAGTATTAAGAACTACTTCTTTCATATCGGTAGAAATAATAATATCACTAGGAATATTATAATTTATTTTATCACTTTTTCTATTCTTAAGTAACATATCTTTTTCATCTTCGTTATTAGTCCACATCTTAATATTACATTTATTATTATAAAAAATACTAGCTAGAGCCATACCAAATGCTCCTGTACCTAAAATACTAATTTTCACTAATTATCATCTTCTTTCCTATTTCAATATCAAAATAATTACTTGGGGTTTCAAATACTTTTCTTACGTTCTTCTTTGGCAGTATTACTTTATTCTTACCTAAATCTTTATAATAATACAAAATATTATTATCTTTATCACACATAATAACATCTATATTTTCTTTCATAAAAAAAGTATGAATACTATTACATCTATCAAATAAAAGAGCTTTATCAATATTCTTAGTAAACATAAATCCCTTTAGTCTACTAAAAAAAGATTTACATTCATATAATACTATTTCTTTATCATTATATAATAGTCTCATTCTATCAC
>CAKOQV010000056.1 GCA_934101345.1 uncultured Bacilli bacterium | reverse complement strand
ACAGGTTTTGTCCTTTTTCACCTTTACCTGAAGTTTTACCAGTACCAGAACCAGGTCCATGACCAATTCTTTTTCTAGCTTTAGTAGAACCTTCTACTGCTTTTAATTCATGTAATTTCATTATCTTATTTCCTCCACATTCTTATCTCTTAAGTAAGCAACGTGAGCAAGAGATTTTTGTCCTTTTAAAGCATTTAGAGTAGCTCTAGCAGCATTAATCTTAGTACTAGATCCTTGACTCTTAGATAATACATCTTTAACACCAGCAAGTTCAAGTACATCTCTAACTGGTCCACCAGCTTTAACTCCAGTACCTTCTTTAGCAGGTTTAAGCATTACCTTACATGCTCCTTCTTTTACTATAATATCATGAGATATAGTTCTATTATCAACAAGGTCAACTTTAATTAAATTCTTACTAGCAGCTTGTGTAGCTTTCTTAACTGCATCTGGCATTTCATGAGCTTTACCAGTACCAAGACCTACTAGTCCTTTTTTATTTCCTACTACTACAGTAGCAGCAAATCTAAATTGTCTACCACCTTTAACAACTTTAGTTACTCTTCTTATTTCAATAACCTTATCCTCTAAGTCAGATTTAGGTTTAGAAGGTCTATTATTGTTTCTAGGTCTTTTCTTATCAAACTTACGAGTTTTATTTACTTCAGTTTTACTTACTTCTTTTTTATTTTCAGTAACTTCAGTCTTTTTATTTTCTTCGTTCATTTACTATTCCTCCTAATGATCTAGAATTCTAAGCCATTTTCACGTGCAGCTTCTGCTAAAGCTTGAACACGTCCATGATAAAGATATCCTCCTCTATCAAATACAACGGCATTTATTTTTGCTTTCTTAGCTCTTTTTGCAACTTCAGCTCCAATTACTTTAGCAGCTTCTACATTACCACCATTTTTAAGATTTAATTCTTTTTCTAATGATGATGCACTAACTAAAGTAACACCCTTAACATCGTCAATGATTTGAGCTTCAATATTTGCATTAGATCTGAACACACAAAGTCTAGGTCTTTCACTAGTACCAGACAAATTTTCTCTGATTCTTGTGTGTCTAACTTTTCTCATTTCATTTCTTGAAACTTTCTTAATCATACTTAAGTCTCCTCCTATTTATTATTTAGAAGCTTTCTTTCCTTCTTTACGACGAATTTGTTCACCTTTGTATTTAATACCTTTACCTTTATATGGTTCTGGACTTCTTACTTTTCTTATATTAGCGGCAAATTCACCAACTTTTACTTTATCGATTCCTGATATTTCGATTTCAGTATTACTTATTTGAGCTACAGATAAACCATTAGGTACATCTATAACTACTGGATGAGAATATCCTGCTGATATAGTAAGCTTATTGCCACTTGCATTAAACTTATAACCAACACCAACTATTTCTAATCCTTTCTTATAACCATTACTAACGCCTTCAATCATATTTTTAATGTTAGCATTAGTAGTACCATGCATAGCATGAGTAAATTTATCATCTTTAAGTGGTTCAACTACTACAGTATTATCAACTACTTTAGCACTAATGTTCTTTACTAGATCTAAAGTAAGTTCTCCCTTAGGTCCTTTTACAGTAACAACATTATTTTCAACATTAACATTAACATTCTCAGGTATAGATAAAACTCTTTTACCAATACGGCTCATTATTTCACCTTACCATACATAAGCTATTACTTCTCCACCTAAGGAATTCTTTCTAGCCTCTTTATCAGTCATAATTCCTTTAGATGTAGAGATAATTGCTATACCAAGACCATTAAGTACAGTAGGAAGCTCATCAGCACCAGCATATACTCTTAGACCAGGTTTAGAAATTCTCTTAAGTCCAGTAATAACTCTTTCTTTATTTTTATATTTTAATGTTAATGTTATCATTTTATTAGCAATTTCGCCTTCAATTTTATAATCCTCTATAAATCCTTCATTCTTTAGAATTTTAGCAATTTCTTCTTTCATATTAGATGCTGGGATTTCACAAGAGGCACTTCTATTTTGATTAGCATTACGTATTCTTGTAAGCATATCTGCGATTGGATCTGTCATTATTAATCCCTCCTTCTTTTAATTTTTGGGTTTACCAACTTGATTTCTTTACACCAGGTATTTGACCTTTGTAAGCAAGTTCTCTAAAACAAATACGGCAAATTCCATATTTCTTAAGAACTGCATGAGGTCTTCCACAAATTTTACATCTAGTGTATTTTCTAACCTTATATTTAGGTTCTCTTTCTGATTTAACAATCATTGATTTTCTTGCCATCTTAGTCTCCTCTTCTTTATTTCCTAAAAGGAACTCCAAGTTCTTTTAATAAATCAAATGCTTCTTCATTAGTTTTAGCAGTAGTAACAAATACTATGTCCATACCTCTAACTTTTTCAACTTCATCAAAATTAATTTCAGGGAAGATAATTTGTTCTTTAATACCGATTGTATAATTTCCTCTTCCATCAAAACTTTTTGGAGAAAGTCCTCTAAAATCTCTAACTCTAGGTAAAGAGATAGATATTAACTTATCTAAGAAAGTATACATCTTTTCTCCTCTTAGAGTAACTTTACAACCAATTTTATGTCCTTCTCTTACTTTGAATGAAGCTATTGACTTTTTAGCAGTAGTTTCTACAGCTTTAAGTCCTGTAATTTTTTCTAATTCACTTACAGCATTTTCTAGATTTTTTGAATTAACAGTAGCGTCTCCTACTCCCATATTAACAACTATCTTCTCTAGTTTAGGAACTAACATAGGTGTAGAATAATTATATTTTTCTGTTAAACTTGGAACAACTTCTTTAATATATTTTTCTCTTAGGCGGTTCATTCTAGCTCGCCCTCCTTCCAAATCTCTAAATTATATTAGGATGTTCACTCCTATAATAATTAATCTATTTTTTCATTAGACTTTTTAGATATTCTAATCTTCTTGCCTTTACTATCTTTGTCTATTTTTACCTTAGTAGGTTTCTTTGTCTTAGGATCTACTAACATTACATTAGATACATGGATAGGTGCTTCAGTTTCAATTATTTCACCATTACCATTATTATTTTTAGGTTTTAAGTGTTTCTTAACCATATTAACACCTTCGACAATAACTCTAGAATCTAATATCTTAGTAATTTTTCCTTCTTTACCTTTATTTGAACCAGAAACTACTACTACTTTATCACCAGTTTTTAGTTTCATATTATATCCTCCTTACATCCTATAACACGTCTTTAGCTAAACTTACAATCTTAGTAAATTCTTTATCTCTAAGTTCACGTGCTACTGGACCTAAAATACGTGTACCTACTGGACTCTTATCATCTTTAATAATAACACATGCGTTATCATCAAATCTAATATAACTTCCGTCGTCTCTTCTAACTCCTCTTTTAGTTCTTACTATAACGGCTTTTACTACCTTGCCTTTCTTTATAGTACCATTAGGAGTAGCTTTCTTAACTGTACATACAACTATATCTCCAATATTACCTGTTTTTACTTTACTTCCACCTAGAACTCTGATTACTAATACTTCACGAGCTC
>CAKOQV010000055.1 GCA_934101345.1 uncultured Bacilli bacterium | reverse complement strand
GCAAATAGGTGTTAGCCATTTTTATTATGACTAATTTCTCTTTCCATATACATTATATGATAATTTTAATAAAAAAGCAATAAAATTTTTTTCTTATACATATTCGGTTGTTATTTTAATACATTTATGATAAAATTATATCGTATAGTTATAATAAGAAAAGAGTGATATATGTGACTAAATATAAAGTATTAGATGCCAATGAAGCCGTAGCTAGAGTAGCCTATAAATTTATTGAATTAGCGGGAATATATCCAATAACTCCAGCTTCACCAATGGCCGAAAAAATAGATGTATTAAGTAGTAATGGAGAAATAAATTTTTTTGGAAATAGAGTAAAAGTAGTAGAAATGCAGTCTGAAGCTGGAGCAGTAGCTACAGTTCACGGTGCTTTGCAAAGCGGTATTTTAGCCAGCACTTTTACAGCGAGTCAAGGTCTATTATTAATGATACCTACATTATACAAACTATCAGGAGAAATGTTACCAGGAGTAATTCATGTAGCCGCACGTAGTTTATCTACACATGCCTTAAGTATCTTCGGAGATCATCAAGATATTTATAGTGTAAGAAGTACTGGTGTATGTATGTTATCATCATCATCAGTAGAAGAAGCTTATCATATGGCTATGATATCCCATTTATCAAGTATCAAAGCATCATTACCTTTCGTTAATTTCTTTGATGGCTTCAGAACTAGTCATGAAATAGATAAAGTAAAAGAAGTAGATTTATCACGCTTAGAGCCACTTATAGATAAAAATGCTTTAAGAAATTTTAGAGAAAGAGCTCTAAGTAATGAGAATCCAAATGAAAGAGGAACAGCAGAAAATGATGATATTTACTTCCAAAATACCGAAGTAAGAAATAAATATTATGAAGACGCTGTAGATATTACTATAGATTACATGAAAAAAGTAGGTAAAATAGTAAAGAAAGACTACAAACCATTTAATTACTATGGTAGTAGTACTGCTAAAGAAGTAATTGTGGCTATGGGCTCAGTATGCGAATGTATTGAAGAAACCATAGATAAACTAAATGATAATGGCTATAATGTTGGTTTAATAAAAGTTCACTTATATAGACCATTTAGTATTAAACATTTACTTGAAGTATTACCAAGTACAGTAGAAAAAGTTGCAGTACTGGA
Organism: uncultured Bacilli bacterium; assembly: GCA_934101345.1. Lineage (GTDB taxonomy): Bacteria > Bacillota_I > Bacilli_A > RF39 > UBA660 > CAG-302. Next base: position 2,495 of record CAKOQV010000055.1, on the reverse strand, counting down.
TCGTACTAAAGAACCAGGCTCTTCGGGAGAACCTCTATATCTAGATGTTGTTAATGCCTTAAAAGATACTAATATCAAAGTAATCGGCGGAAGATATGGATTATCCTCTAAAAATACAACCCCAAGTATGATAAAAGCAGTTTATGATAACCTAAATAAAGATATGAAGAATAATTTCACTATTGGTATAAATGATGATGTAACTAATTTGAGTCTTGATATAGATAACAATTTTAAATTAGATAATCACAATTATCAAATGTTAATATATGGCTATGGTTCAGATGGAATGGTTGGAACATCAAAAGATATCCTAAAAGTAATCGGAGATGCCACTCCAAAATATGTTCAAGGATATTTTCAATATGATTCCAAAAAATCCGGAGGAGTAACACGTAGTCATCTTCGTATTTCTGAAAGTCCAATAAAAAGTACCTATTACATCGATAATCCAGATTTCATTGTAGTATCAAAAGATACATATATTTATAAATATGATATCATAGATAACCTAAAACAAAATGGAATACTACTATTAAATACTAGTCTAAGTAAAGAAGACTTATCAAAAACATTACCAAATAAAGTAAAGAGACTATTAAAAGATAAAAATATCAAAGTATACATAATAGATGCCTATAAAATAGCCAATTCTCTAGGTTTAAAGAACAAAATAAATACTTGTATGGAAGTATGTATATTTAAAATAATAAATATCTATGATATAAATAAAGTAATAAAAATACTAAAAGAAAATAATAAACTAAGATTTGCCTCAAAAGGAGATAAAATCGTAGAAATTAATAATAAAGTAATAGATAATTCCCTAGAATATCTAACCACTTTTGAAGTACCTGAAGAATGGAAAAATTTAGAATACAAAGATAATAAAAAATTAACCTTTAACGAAAGCATAAACTTACTTAAAGGAGATACATTACCAGTAAGTAGTTTTATAAAAAATAAAGAAGGTATTTTTGAAGGAGCCACTACTAAAGAAGAAAAAAGAAACATCGCCGAAGAAGTTCCTTGCTGGATAAGTGAAAACTGTATAGAGTGTAATCAGTGTGTATTTTCTTGTCCACATGGTGTAATAAGACCATTCCTTCTAGATAAAAAAGATAGTAAAGTAGAAAGCATTCCATCACTATTACCAAAAGATAAAGAATTTACTATTGGAATAAATTATGAAGAGTGTACAGGCTGTGGTGTATGTACTTTAGCTTGCCCAGGAAAACTAGGTAAAAAAGCCTTAGAAATGGTACCAAATAAAGATAAAGAAAATAATTTTGAATACTTACTTAAAAACAATGTTAATGATAAATATCAAAGTAATCTATTAACAGTAAAGAATGTAAGTTTTAGAAAGCCAAAATTTGAATATTCTGGTGCTTGTGCAGGCTGCGGAGAAACACCATATATAACAAATTTAACTAGAGTATTTAATGATAATCTAATAATAGCCAATGCTACAGGCTGTTCATCAATATATTCAGGATCAGTTCCAAGTATGCCATATAGCATACCTTGGGCCAGCTCACTATTTGAAGATAATACCGAATATGGTTATGGTATTCTTCAAGGTATAAATATAAAAAGAGATAAAATTAAAAAATATATGAAAGAGTATCCAAGAAATAAACTATTCAAGAAATGGATAGAAAATATGGATAACTATGACATCTGTAAAGAAGTAAAAGAAAATATTGATTATAAAAAACATCCATATTTAAATGATATGAAAGATTATATCTTACCTAAACAATTATGGGTTCTAGGAGGAGATGGCTTTGCCTATGATATTGGATATGGTGGCCTAGATCATGTATTATCAAAGAAAGATAATATAAACATATTAGTGCTTGATACTGAAGTATATTCAAATACTGGAGGTCAATCATCAAAATCATCAAATATCGGATCAGTAGCATCATTTACCTCAAATGGTAAAGATAATTATAAGAAAGATTTAGCTAGAATAGCAATGTGCTATCCTCATGTATATGTAGCCTCAGTAAATATAGGCTATAACAAAGAGCAGTATCTAAAAGCTATCAAAGAAGCCAGCCTTCATAATGGTCCATCATTAATAATAGCATACTCTCCATGTATTGAACATGGCATTAAAACAGGTATGCAGCATTCACAGTCAAATGGTTACCTTGCCACTAAATGTGGCTACTTCTTAACATTTAGATATAATCCCGATACAAAGAAATTCAGTTTAGATTCTAAAGAACCAGAATTTGATAAATATGAAGATTATTTAATGACTGAAAATAGATTTGCTAGTCTAGTAAGAAAAGATAAGGAACGTGCTAGTTTATTACTAGAGGAGCAAAAACAGTGGGCTATGGATAGATATAATTATTACAAAAAGATAAGCGAGGAGTAAAATATGAAGGAAAACAAAGAAAGAATAATATTTCTTGAAGATACAATAGATTTAACTGAGGTAGTAAAGGAAATAAAAGATAATGAGTAGAGGTAAAGAA
>CAKOQV010000054.1 GCA_934101345.1 uncultured Bacilli bacterium | reverse complement strand
CTGTTGGTGAAGTGGCTTAACACATTGCCCTCTCAAGGCAACATTCATGGATTCGAATTCCATACAGGTCACCATATTAAATACTAAGACTGAAGTAATATTCAGTCTTTTATATTATATAAAATAATATCAAAGATATAACTAAAGATATTAATACCTGATATATTCTACCAATAAAATAATTTCTATATCTTATCATTTCATCTAAAATAGATATAACCTGCATATGAATAGATAAACCTCCAAAAGATATAATACCTGAAGATAATATAACTTTAAATATATTACTAATATTCATCTTAGATAGATGTTCTAATCCCATAGTCATTTCTAATATACCCTTAATACCAAGAGATAAATAACTTTTCAAATGAAATATATTAATAATTAAAGTACTAAGTATCAAAAACAAACATACAGTAACAGATATCATAAGTAGAGAGTTAATACTCTTCTTAATAGAACTAGAAAATATCTCCGTAAAAGTTTGACTTTTACTACTTTTAGTTATACAATTATTATTAGTTAGAGTATTCTTATTTCTAACTAAAATACCAAGTATAATACTACTTAAATAAGTACTAATAAGTATAATTACTCCATATTTATTATTATTTAAATATAATACCCCGACAGTATTTAAAACAAATAAAGGATTAGGAAAATGATTAAATAATAATAAATGTTCTGCTTCTTTTTTAGCTATTAAATTATTATTATAACTAGTAATAATATTCATAGCATTAAGAGGAAAACCAGATACCAAAGAAAGTAATACTATTAAAGTAGCATTATTACTAATATTAAATATTTTAGATATAAAGTTAATTATCTTATTAGGTATATACTTAGTAAAATTATAATTAATTAATATATCAGAAATAATAAACATTGGAAGCATTGAAGGAACTAAAGTATTAAACCAAATGTAAAAAGAATTAATAATAGTTTCTGATACAATAGTTTTATTAAATAGTATAACTATTAAAATAATAAAAGTTAATATAACAATAACTAAATTAGAATATTTTTTCATAATAGATTATATGATATAACATAAGAAAATAGAAATGGAGAAGAATATGAAAGAAAAGATAAAAAACTTTATTAAAGAAAATTATAAGTTTGTATTAGTATTAATATTATTAGTATTATTTACCACAGTAAGATTACCATACTATATAATGACTACTGGTGGTACTATAAATATTACTGATAGAGTAGAAATGTCCGGCTATGAAAAAGATAAAGAAGGATCTATTAATATGCTATATGTTAGTGAATATGATGCTACGCCATTTTCTTATCTAGTGGCCAAAATAAAAGGAGAAGAAATAAATAGCAATAAAGATAGACAAATATCTAATGAAAGTGTTAAAGATATAAATAAAAGAAATAAAATAATGCGTGATAATTCTTTAGACACTGCCACTATTGTTGCCTACAAAGAAGCAGGCAAAACTATAAATATCAAAAGTAAGAAAAACATAGTTATGGCTAAGACCAATGATAATAATTTTGAAGTAGGAGATATCATTCTTACTGTAAATGATACCACTTGTGAAGATGTAAATGCTATTAGAGAAATAATAAATAATAGTAATGAAAATGATGTAATAAAATTCAAAGTACTAAGAGATGATAAAGAAGTAGAAGTAGAAAGTAAAGTAGTACTGGAAGATAATAGAAAAATAATAGGTATTATCATAACTACCGACTATGACTATGATTTAGAACCAAAAATAACTATCAAGTTTAAAAATAGTGAATCAGGTTCCTCTGGAGGTTTAATGTTAACTCTTACTATTTATAATGCTGTCTCAGGTGAAGAACTAATCAAAGGAAGAAATATTGCTGGTACTGGTACTATAAATCTAGATGGTACTGTTGGAGAAATAGATGGTGTAAAATACAAAATAATGGGAGCCTATAATAATAATATGGATATCGTCTTTGTACCAAGTGCTAATTACGAAGAAGCCATTAGTGTTAAAGAAAAATATAACTACGATATGGATATAATCAAAGTAGATACATTTAATGAAGTATTAGAGTACTTAAGAAATAATTAATAAATAAAGATAACATCAAATATCAAGATGTTATTTTTTAGTATTTATATCTTTTCAAAATAAATAAAATGTATTATAATTAACTTATGAATAGGAGACTATATAATGAGAAAGAAAAGAAAATCAAATATTGGTAAAATAATAGTATTTATTATAGTAGTAATAATCTTAGTACTAGGAGTATTCTTTATATTAAATAGAAGTAAAGAAGATAAAAAACTTCTTATGATAGAATTAACCACACTAGAAGAAGCTAATACCTTTACTAAAGATAATAATCTAAAACTAGAAGTAAGTTATGAATATAGTGATGAAATAGAAAAAGATAAAGTAATATCACAAAGTATCAAAAAAGGTACTGAACTAAAAGATAATGACATTATCACAGTAGTAATATCAAAAGGAAAAATAGATAAAGATAAACTAGCCTCTGATGGCATAAATGAACTAGGTAAAGTACCAATTATGATGTATCATGGTATTAGAGAAAAAAATAGTAATAGTACTGGTACAGTAGGAGGCAATGTCGATAAAGATGGTTATAATAGAACTCCTGAAGCCTTTAGAAAAGATTTAGAGTTCTATTATGAAAAAGGCTATAGAATGATAAGACTAGATGATTATATTAATGGTAAAGTGGATGCCAAATATGGTAAAAGCCCAATAATACTTACCTTTGATGATGGTAACGAAGATAATATCAAAGTAACAGGCTTAGATGACAATGGTAATATTATTATCGATAAAAATAGTGCTGTCGGCATACTCGAAGAATTTAAAAAGAAACACCCAGACGCTAATGTAACAGCAACCTTCTTTGTAAATGGTGGTATCTTTAATCAAAGTGAATATAATGATAAAATATTAAAATGGATGGTAGCTAATGGTTATGATATAGGTAATCATACCCAAACCCATCTAGATATAAAGAAATCAAGTAGTGATAGAGTGCAAAAAGAAATAGCCTATGTCTATGATAAACTAGAAGAACTAATTCCAGGCAAATATGTAAAAATAATAGCCTTACCATTTGGCAGTCCATATACCAAAACACATGATAATTTTAAATATGTATTATCTACCACTTATAATAATAAAACTTATGATACCGAAGCAGCTTTAAGAGTAGGTTGGGAACCAGAAGTATCATGCTTTGATAAAGACTTTGATAAGACTTTCTTAAAAAGATGTAGAGCTTATGATAACAATGGTAAAGAGTTTGATATAGAAATGGTCTTTACCAATTTAGAGAAGAATAGATACATATCCGATGGTGATCCTAATATCATCACTATAAAAGAAAGTAATAAAGATAAATTAGTAGAAACAGACAAGAAAGTAATTACCTACTAGGAAAGGAATAAATATGAAGTTAAATAACAAAGGATTTGCTATAACTGGAATATTATATGGATTACTTATATTATTTGCTCTACTAGTGGGTTCTTATTTAACAGTATTAACTGCCAGAAAAAACAGACTAGATGGCATAGTAGAGAATATAGAAAACGAATACAATAATAAAAAAAATACTACTTCTACCTACACTTTAACATTAACTAAAGATGAGGGTGTAAGTACAATATATTATAAAATAAATGGAGCGAGTAGTTTTAGTTCTTCGACTTCTAATATAACATTAAGCGTAGAATATGGTACTGAATATTATTACTATGGAACCTCTTCAACAGGACATACAATGGATTCGTGTACAGAATCAATTCCTTGCCACAAAACGATGGGAACAAGTGCAGTTACAGTAAATCTAACCACTAGTAAAGTAACTACAACTACATACACAGTTACAATAATGAAATCTTTAGATGGTGCTGCTGCAACAGTTGTAAAAGAAATTTATGTTTCTTCTGGCGGTACTGGAT
>CAKOQV010000053.1 GCA_934101345.1 uncultured Bacilli bacterium | reverse complement strand
TGTGGTTCAACGATTAGAATTCGGCCTTGCCAAGGCTGAGACGGGGGTTTGACTCCCCTCATCTGCTCCATTAAAAATTTAAACACCATTTGGTGTTTTTTTTATGGAGCATAGTGAGGGAGTCACCAACCGTCAATCGAACAAAATATAAAAACAAAGTTAATTATTACATTTTTTAAAATTAACTATAATTAAATCAATACTTTGTTCAATAATAATTTTCTCGAAGACATACAACATCTTTTTTAAGTGCATTTGCCATATAATTATTTTTTATTATTTGCAAAAAAATAATTTCTTCATTCTATACCATCTAAATATTATTTTCCTTCAAATATTCAATAATTTCTATAAAAGTTTTATCATCATCATATTTATCTCTGTCAAATTCAATCCAAGCGTTAGAAATACTTTTTTCATCATTTAACACTTTTCTAACACTAGGGTAATTTATAATTGGATTATTAGGTTGATTATTTAAATCAAAACAGCCTTCTTGGTCATATAATTTCATTTGAATATCACATTCTAATTTATCACAATGATATGCAAATACTGCTTCATCAGTTTTTCTTTCATTATATTCATCCAACAATGCTGATATTTCATTTTTTCCAAGAAAATCTTTCAAAATATAATTAGTTGCCTCTTTCCCTTTAATTAATTTTTCTTCTCGTGTTGTTTCATAAAATGCTAAATCACCAATTTCAATTTCTTCTAGTTCATGAATTGCTAACATATAAATAACTTTATTAATATCTAATTTATAATTGAATTGATAATAAATAGATAATGCCAACATTTGAACTCCATAAACATGTTCAGCAACACTTTCTATTCTTCCTCTTTTTGCATTCCAAACCTTAGGACCTGTTCTAATAGTATCTTTCAATTTTGTACATAAAGCATAAAACTTTATTGAATTTTGTATTTTTTCATTCATAATTTTTTTCCAATCCTTTCTTCAACAAATCATATTTTTATTTTGTATCTTTTGTTAAAATAATAATTTAAAGCGTCATTTCAGATTTCAAGAAACTTTCCCATTATACAAGATGTGAACATTTGATGACCTATAATTTTCATTAACAATTCTGTAATCAATACTTTTTCACAAACTGCTTAGTACATTATCATTTCATTAAATTATTATTTAATTTTTCAATATTAGATTCAATAGATAAAAGATATGAAATATTACTTGTTAAAACTACACCATCTAATTCTTTTATAGAAGAATCTAATGGTAATATTTTTTGTTCATATAATTTCTGATTTAACAAATCATCAAAACCATCTACATTATCAGCAACATAATTTTCAAAATAATATAAAGTCCAAACATTTTTTGATTTAGAATATTTTAATTCAAAAATTGGAAGTAATTCATCACTTATATGAACATCTTTTAAATTAAAAGTCTTTTTATACTCCTCAATTAAAGTTTGTATTCTTACATTCTTGATATTTCCTTTTTTATCTTCATATATCTCTTTATATACTTTTTGATATTCTTCAATTAATTCTCTATATGTAATATCTTCTTTACCAAAGTTGTATTCATCTATTGTAAATTTATGATTTAATTCATAAAAAGGATATAAACAATTCCAAGTAGTGGGATTTGTATTATATACAATGATTCCTGTTTTATCTTTATAGCTAATATTAGTATATAAATTCATAGCACTATCAAGCCTAGTAGGAATCATTTCCTTAGGAACTTTTTCATCTAAAATATTTTTAGTAATAATCATTGATTGTTCTCCAATCTTTTTAATAAAATATGTCGTTTAATATTTTCACCTTTTTTATACCAAGTTTTTATTTCGTATCCCATACTTTGAAGATTTTTTAAACTATAATCATTTCCAAAAGTCACTTCTGCCACAATATTATTGATACCTAATTCTTTAGCTCTTTTCTCTAAATGTTCTACTAATATATTTTGAAGATGATTTCCCCTATATTCAGGCAATACTATTACACCATCTATATCAGCACATTTTCCTTCTATATCAGGTATATAACTTTTAATTTGTTTCATTCTATTAGATACTGATAAAAATATCCATGCTATCATTTTGTTATTTAAAAATGCACCATATATTTCTCCATCATTAATTGGGTCATTAACAATTCTTAAATATGTCTCTTTTTTAAACGGAAGAAAATATCCTTTTTCATTTTCCTTAAAATTATCTATTACAACATTTTCTATTTTGTGAATATCATCAACATCATTAGAATTACATAATCTTATTTGAATATTTTCAGTATTAATTTTCATAATTTTATTTTCCTTTACTATTTCACTTTTTTATGAATGTTTATTTCATTATTGTACATAGTCTTATATTCTTGAAGTTTTTTTATTGCTCTTGGTAATCCATATTTTGAAGCAAGTTCTAAATAGAATTTAGATTTTTCTAAATCTCTTTCAGTCCCAATTCCATTATAATAAAAATTTGCACCTAAATCATATATACCTGCTATATGACCTTTCATTGCACTGTCATAGATTAATTTAAAAGCAGTATTATCGTCTTTTTCTATATCTCCAAAACCAAAATAATAGTATGCTCCTAGACAAAATATAGAAAATGCTTGTCTATTTGGAATATTCTTTTCTTGTTCTATTAATTCTAATAGAGGTTGATATGCTTTAACAAAAAGTTCATAGGCTTGTTTTTTATCTTGTTCTACACCATCACCAAAGTAATAACAAGCACCTACGCCATAAATACATCTAGGATCTTCTAACTTTTTTCCTTTATTGTACCAAAACAATGCTTTATTAAAATTTTGCTCAAGTCCATTTTCACCACTATCATAACTTCTTCCTAATATATAACAAGATAAGCCATCTCCTTTTTTTGCATTTTCTTCTAAATCATTTATATTAAAAATCATCGGAATTATTTTATTCATTTAATATTCCTCCTCACTTTTTATTTAATGATGACATAAAGATTTTCCGTTCTCCCAAGGTAAATCCCTTTCATCTATCTCTATAGGTGGACTTAGAATTTCTGTATTACTTACTGAAATATTTAAAGCCCTTTCTTTTATTGGAACATCTTTTTTTAGATTATACATTAAACTTACTTGTAATGCTTGATAATACCAATTATTATAACAATCTTTAAAATAACAATTAAACGTCATAAAGTTAATCATTGTATGATACTTCTCACCAGATAAATCTTTGTCGTAATTTCCCATTTCGTAAAAATTTAAATTAATACATACATAATCATCTTTATAAATAATAGGATGCATTTTATGATATTCATTATCTACCTTAAAAACACTTGATTGTATATCTCCAATATACAAATCATATAACTCACGCATTCCAACGTTTTCTAACTTTATAGTGACGTTTGCAGTATCAGGAATATCTTTTCTTTTTCTTTGTTTACTTTCTTCAGTAAAGAAACAACTAAATTGCATATATTTATATCTATAGTCATATTCTTCTACAGCACTTATTTTTAGCAAGGGTAAAGCTTTTTTCTTTTCTTCTTCTTTTCTAACTTTCTCTTGTTCATCAATAGACATTTTTACAGAGCGTATTGTCATATAAGCTCCTATTAAAGCTGATAAGATGCCAACTGCATATGTAAAGATTATATTTAACCATTCATTAGAATTAATATTATTTATCCATCCTATTTTACTTGGAACATTGTAGAAATCTAAATAAAAGAATGTAATAGGAAAAAATACAACTATTCCAACACCCCAAAACAATACTTTTTCATCTATTGATTTGCTTTTTTTATATTCAACAATCATTTTTATAACAAAAATTAAAGTTAAAATTATTAATGCTACACTAACAAGAATATTAATCCAATTCATAAATTTTACCTCTCATTTTTTTCTTCAAAGTTATCACTTACTAACAAAATTATACTATATTTTAGGCAAATTTTCTATATATGTTGAGTTATAATACATATGTTACAAATTTAATATAAAAAAAGATACCATTCTGGTATAATTAAGTTGACGA
>CAKOQV010000052.1 GCA_934101345.1 uncultured Bacilli bacterium | reverse complement strand
CATCTCCTTTACTAAATTATACCAAAGAAAAAGTAAACACATCTTTTTTGTGTCTACTTTTATTTTACAACTTCAATATTATATACCTTCTATATCAAATCCTCTTTGATAAATATGACTATTATTTTTTCTTACTAAGTGTTTAACTTCATTTAATTTAGTTATATCCTTACCTACATATTCACTAAGTTTATTTCTAAATACTTTTAAGAAGTCTACTCCTCTTACTTCAAATTCTCTATACATTGCGTTTAGTAATTTATCATTTTTTACAAATTCTTCAAAATAATTATCTACGAGAAATAACATTAATTCATCATCTATAGTCATTCTGTTTTCTTCATAAGATACTTTTCTGTTTCCATATTCTAATGTATCTATAACATACATCTTACCATTATTATATAAAATATTATATCTAACATCATATAATCTTACTTCATTATCTGTTAATGTTTTTACATCTTTCTCTGCTTTTATAGTAGCTTCCTCCAATTTATCTAGATTTACTAATAATGGATTTATATTACATAAATTTTTTGCTCTTTTATATGGCATAGTATAACCCACTATTGTACCTGCTACTTTGATAACATTATTAGGCCATATAAAAGTACTATTTTTTATATCACTAAATCTTAATAAAAAGTCTTCTGTATATCCTGCCTCTTCTTCATCAAAATAGTCATTAAATACTTTATATACAGTATTATTTTTAGTATTTAAATAGCATGCTCCTTGGCTTCCTTGTCCTAAATATTTTAATCCTCTTAAATATGTATCAAAATGTTCTCTACTTACAAATTCCATAATAACCCCCATTAATGCATGGTATTATAGCACAGATTTAGAAAAAAAGCAAATCTTTGTTTGCCTTTTATAATTTCTTTTCATAATAATTAACAAGAATTTTTTCATTATTTGGATAATATTCATAATCGTATTTTATATAATTAGTAAATCCCCAATTGAAGTATATCATTATATTTCTTACTTCTGATGGTTCTACTCCTAGTGTTAATGATGTAAATCCTCTCTTTTTTAAATCTTCTTCCATAAACTTGTATAATTTAGAAAAATAACCTTTATTTTCATATTCTTTATTTGTCCTAAAAGCAGTTAGATAAGCTTTGTTATTTCCGACTAAATTATCTTTGTTTTGCATATCCAAATCATTAATGGATATAATTGCAGTACTTTCTGTAATTATTTCATCATTTAGTATACCCATATAGACAATTCTAGTATCTAAGTTTCTAAGAGATTTTTCTTTAAAGTCTATCCAAGTTTTAGAATTATTATGTTTTCTAATTTCTTCATCCCATTTTTTAATAATTAAATCTTTATTTGCTACAACACATTTATAATTCATTTTTTTACCTCACTAATCAAATTATTGTCTACTCTAATCACCAATATAAAATCTATTCTTATCATTATTTAAAGTAATCTTATTTAAATAATCAACTCTATTTTTAATAGAAGTACCTCTTAAATTATTTTCTATATCTTCAAATTTAATAGTGGTATTATCTCTAGTATGAATATATTTATCAGTATCGTTATACTCATACTTCTTAATATCTTCATCTAAGAATCTATGACAATCATCATGGATGAAGAATATACCTTCTTTTATCTTTCTCGCGGGGCTTCCACCATATATAGTATTTGATTTATATTCTTTATTAGTAACTAATGACATTGCTCCAATTACTGCTCCTGATCCTATTCTGGTATTTTTTAATATCATTACTCTTTGAGCTATCCATACATTATCTCCAATAAAAATACTTTTACTTTGATTTATTCTTTTTTTAGTATTTATATCATAAATTATATGTGGATCAGCACTTCTGATACAGCATTCAGGAGCTATCATACAATTATTACCAAGGAATAAATTAGTTTGTTCTGATATGACTATTTTAACTCCTTTATTTATCCAAATATTCTTTCCAAAGTAGATGGTAGAATTGTTATATAGTTTGATATCCACAGTTATTTTTTCTGCTGTCTTACATAAATATACAAGAGAGTTATCTCCTCTAAAATCTATGCTTGAATTTACTAGTGTTATTTCATCATTGATATATAAAATATTATTACTACCTGTAAATTTTACTTTAGAGTTATCTAAATTGATATTACCTATTATTTTATTGTTTTTTCCATCTATTATTTCTTTCATAATTTCCTTTCTTTCCACTTCAGCCTATAGTCTTCCGTGGTATGATAGAGCCTAAGGTCTCTATCATAATATTTTTTTTAGTTTATTTAATAATTCTTTTAATATATTATTATCTTCCATCTTAGTAATAGCAAAACACTTCTTACCTAAATCTTTAAATGATGCACCAGAATGATATAACACTTTATTATCTATTATAATAAATCTGTCATGAAATATATTAGTATTTATTATTTCTAAATTATTATATTGTTTTTCATACTTTTCTTTAGAAATATTATCTATATTTTCAGTATATATTTTTACCTTAACATCAATATTCTTAATAATATCAAATAGTTTTTTACCAGCATAATTATCTATTATAATTATTTCTTTCTTTGCCTTAGATAATATATCTATGAGTAATAAATATGCATCATATATTTGTCCTTCATAAAAGATATGATTATTAGATTCTTTTGTATTTAACTTATCAAAAGATTCTTGTAATAATTTTATATCTTCTGTATTTTTTATAGTTAGTTCATTAAAATACTTCTGTTCTATTAGTGAAGTATTTATTATCTTTTTCATTGCTACAAAGGCATCCATAATTTTTATACTTATTTCTTCTGCAACATCAGTTTTTAATATAGCGCTTAACATTGCTACTCCTTGTTCAGTAAATACATAAGGCAAATATTTAATATTAAGTCCTTGTTTTTGATTGTTTTTATTCAAGGTTTCAAATTGAAACCTTGAATAAATAGAAGAATATTCTTCTTTTGTTAATTGAAACATAAATCTTTCTGGAAATCTATTTATATGTCTTTTAACCGCCAAATTAAGTGATTTGGTTCCGTTTTTACAACCATATAATCTTGCTAAATCAGAGTCTAACATAACCTGCTTGCCTCTAATTTCATATATCATATTTTCTATATTTATATTATCACTTACAACTATCTTATTCATTACATCATCCTTTCTGTATTTTCTAATAAAAGATATATCTCTTTTATTATTGTCTTATCGTTTATGATAATATAAACACTTGATGATGTCAATATAAAAATACTATTTGTTAATTAATTTCTTTACATAAATATTTCTTAAGCCTCTTTTAAATTCTTTGGTACTTGTTTGTTTGAAATTATCTTTAATAAAATTATTAATAGAATATATGTTATCTGGGTGGATAGTGGCTACTACAAAATTATAATTTTTATCTATAGAATATTTATCTAATTCATTAAGCATTTGATATTGTAATTTATTACCTACATACTTAGGATTAACAAACATAGGTCCATAATCTATAACTTTTTTATAATCTAAATCTAATTCAAACTTTATCATATTTTTTTCACTAGAAGGAATAGTCATCATTGAACATACAAAGTTATTATCTAAATAATATATCCATATCTTAGTACCGCTGTTAAGTAACTTTTCTAAATCTTCTTTAGTAAAGTCTCCTAACCATTCTGGATGCTCCATATAACTTTTTACATATTCACGATACTCTATATATTTATCTAAATCTATATTATTGTCTATACATTTTAAACTATTTAAATTCATATTTATCACCAACTTTTTATTTTATTTTCTTAATATCTATTATACCTCTTGGATGATATCCTTGTTTTTCGTAAAAGTTAATTCCTATTTTATTGTAAGCAAAGACATCTATTGTAATATATTCACATCCTATACTTTTAAAGTATTCTTCCATTTTATTCATTAATAGACTACCTATCCCTTTACTTCTTGTTTTCTTAGATACTATTAGTTCAGTTACTTCGCCACATCTTGGACATTTGTAGTCTAAATAATCATATTCATCATAACTTCTTAAACATCCCATTATTAGACCTACGACTACATTATTATCTATGGCTAGATAACATTTGCCATTATTTTCTTTTACTTCTTCTAGATCTAGAATAGCCATCTTGTCTCGATATTCTGGATGTAACTGATCAAGATTATCTTCATCTATACTAAGAATATATTCTTCTAGTTCTACTAGTAGATCTTTTACTTCTTCTAAATATTTGTCTTTGTATTCTATTATTTTCATTATATCTCCTTTTTCACTTCAGCCTATAGTCTTCCGTGGTATGATAGAGCCTATTCTAGTCTCTATCATAAAATCTTATTTATTATTTTTATACTTATCTTTT
>CAKOQV010000051.1 GCA_934101345.1 uncultured Bacilli bacterium | reverse complement strand
GTTATATGAAATAGTATTGGTTTATCTATTTCTTTTATTCTATCTATTATTGGAAGAGGATTCTTAGTACAAAAAACAATTAAATCAATATCTTCAAAATATATTTCATTTACTAAGTGATAATTAAAAGGATTTCTTACCATTACATATCCTTCTTTATATCTATTCATAAACCACTCAGTATAAAAAGCTACTATATCAGTTCTTCCACTTACATTTAATATCATAATTACATCACACATATATTATATCAAAAAATACATAGATTTTAAACCTATGTATTATTTTTTACCTTTTTTAAATGAACTTAGAACTCTAGATTTTACTTTTATATTTGGTAATGTTTCTTCTAGTTTCTTAGTACTTAACTCTTTCTCTAATGCATTTAAATAATCTAAAAATGAACTATATTTTTCTACCATTACACCATTTAAAAGACTTTCTAGTTTCTCTATATGTTTTGGATCGTTTATTCCTTTTTCTGTGAATAAATAATATTTCATTTCTTCTTTTGTCTCATTACTAATAGAATCTAATTTTAATTTAGTAATGTATTCTATATCATAATCATAGTTATTATTATACTTGCTTATCATTCTTCCTACAAGCCATTTACGAATTTTAGAATCTAATGTTTTACTTAAAAGAATTATATCACTTTGATGATGTGGATTATCTACTAAATCTAGGTTCTCATAAATTAGAATATACAAATCCATAAAAATATCAGCATCGGTAATACTTTCTAATACTTTTAAATCAAATTTTTTATATTGACTCTTTAAAAAATGTGGATTCATTAAAAGTGAAGTATAATGCATAACAAGTTTTTCATCCATATTGCTTATTTTAGTTAAATTATTTAAGTATTCTGGATCATTACTACCTGAAATAAGGCCTTCATTAGATATGTCAGGGCTATTGGTTAACATACGATATAGCACAGGATCATCTTTGAAGTGGCGAGTATCAATAACGAATTTTTTATGTGGATTTGCTATATAATAGTATAATGCTCTAGCATTCATTCTACTTTTAACATTTTTTAATATTTCTACTTCTTTACGATAATTTTTACCCTTGATAATTTCGTTATCGATCATAATACAAAACAATTCTTCACTAGCAATAGTATGCTCTGCTAAAATTTGCATATTTTGTAAATGATATTTATCCTTTAGTGAATTCTCATTAATGGCTAGGTATTTTAAGCCTATTTCTAGGTATTCGGAAGAAATAAGTTCATTATCCGCCTTTGATATTAATAGCATATCCTCTTGGTGATATGAACTTTTTATTGAATTTATATTTTTTGCTACTTCTGCAAGTGCCTTTGCAGTAGCGAAATCTTTGGCTTCAACAATCAATTTTAAATCTTCATCATGATATGGACTATTTATAAATACATCTTCTTCTAGTGCATTTAGGCAGTACCTAGCAGTTTCTGCTTTGCTTATCATTTCTATGTCCTTATAAAAGTTTTTGCTTTTTAAAAACTTAGGGTTACATATTCTATCAAAAAGATACCAACATCCATCACCATTTTTTAATTTTGCAATAGTCTCTACTCTTCTTGAATAATCTTGACAACTTAGCAAGCTTCTATCAATCAATATGCTCCTAAAATTTTCTACTTCTTTAGGTTCTATATTCAAACTAAGAAAACTATTTATTTGCTTAGAGTCAAGAGTAGATATCCAATTTTTAAAATTGTCTGTAGTTTTAAATACATCTACTAAACCATATTTTTTTATTTGAATTATTATTTGTTTTAATGTTTCATTTTTCATAACAAAACCTCCTTATGGTTTAATTATATCATAACTTTCAATGTTTTGCTATTTTTTTCTTATTTTTTAATATTTTAAGTCATTTTGCAACATTAATATAGAAAAAAACATAAGTTTTAAACCTATGTATTTATATTTGATTTAAATTGATTTTCAAAAAAAATATATTTTTTTTGATATTAATATGTAATTATACTTTAGCAGGTACAATAATACTATTAATTACCTTGATTGCATCTATTGTATTCTCAAATGATATATCTTTTGCGTAAACATAATTATTTTGATAATTTTTCCATAGTGATTTTAGTTTTGAATCTTCATTAATTAATTCTATGTATTTATCTGCTTCTTCTATATAATTTAACGTTTCTCGTTTTTTAGATGTATTAAATATTGCTTTTCTTAAAATAGTTTTATCAATATCATCCCATTTTAAATTAACAAACATATATAGATCATAATAGTCTTTCATTCTAGTGTTATCAATATTTCTACTAACTATTGCTTCAAATTTTTCTGCAATTATTGTTTCATAATTATAAGTCATAATGTTAACTATCTCATTATCAAATAAAGTTTTGTATTCGAATTGTACTTCTTTATAAGTAATAACATCACCAGTAGTTATATCAATCATTAAATCAGTTCTAAGACCATCAAATTCTGCTTTTAAGTTAACATTGAAACCAGAATATAATTCTTCCTCTCTAATATCTTTAATATTTTCTATCTCAAGTTTAATATTATCTTTTAAATCAATACTTATAATTTCATTTACAACTTTAGTAATGGTAGTTCTATCTAATGGTAACCCTTTAATAGTAGTATCTAAATCCATAGTACTTCTTAAATTTACTCCAAAGATAGATGATAATAATAAGCCACCTTTAATTATAAATTTATCTTTATATTTAGATACTGATATTCTTTTAAGTAATGCCTCAAACATAAAACTTTGAATTAGATACTTATTAGGTATATTGGTACTTGATGCCAAATTGGATACCTTTGCTTTTAAACTATCTTTATTTTTAATCACTCAAGCACCTCAAAAATATTTCTTACTTTGTTATAAATATTCATTTTTTTAGCATATTCATATAATTTCAATGTATTTTTCTTTTTACTATAAAAATATTCTCTAATTGCCTTATTAAAAATTTCAGCATCAATTTTCTTTTTATTTTTAATAATATCACAAATTGTCTTATCCAAATCATATACTCTAATTACATTACCTGAATCTAATTTATAATTGATAACTCCTAAATCTAATAGTTCTTTTTTTGTATAGAATAAATTAACATTATCCTCTTTTTGTAGTGAACCTTTATATCCACTTTTAACTGTAATATCATACTTAATGGGTATTCTATTAGAAAAGCCATATAGATAAAGTGCCGTAGTATTAGAATAAATTACATACTTACTCTTACTTTGTAAAATAACAAACTCATCCACTAATACATCTTTTTTAACATAAACACCTCTACTTACTCTTTCTATAACTCCATTCTTAACAAGTTTAGTAAGATAAATTCTTGGAATACCATTATTAACAATACTTTTTGTAGTTAAATAACCACTATTAAATAAATTTAAAATCTTCTTTTCATATTCCATGCTCATTTTCCTTTCACACTTAAATTATAACATATTTAAGTGTATTTGAAAATATGATTGTTGCTTTTTTTCTTATTTTTTTAATATTTTAAGTTGTTTTGCAACATTAATATAGAAAAAAACATAAGTTTTAAACCTATGTATTTATCTTTTTAATATCTTTGCTATTACCTTTTTAGTATTACGATATAATTTATAACCAATGTCATATATATAATAACCAAACTTATCTAGTATTAAATCAAACTCTCCAATATACTCTAAAACATTACCACCAAAGCCTCTTTTGAATTCATAAACACCATAGTTTTCACTACCTGGAGTAAAGTTACCACTGATACCTCCAAAATCATATATTGGTAACCCTCTTTTCATAGCCAGTTTAATCATTTCCATCTACATTTTATACTGAACCATTAAAGGCATATATTCTTTATATGTACCACCATAAACGTAATTTAATCTATCATTATCAAAAATGAATACTCCAGCACTTATAGGTATTTTATTTCTTTTATCATTCTTAACTACATCATATAGTTTATCATCAGTACACTCTTTTAAATACTTATTTCTATCTAAATAAATTATAGTAAGAAGACTTCTATCTCCTAAAAGACTATTTAGATTTTTATAATATTCTACTGATCTATCAAAATGATTCTGTCTATTAGCAGTACTTTGCATAACATCTTTAAAATCACTAATATCATCATCATTATCCAGTATAACAAGTTCTAAAGGATACTTTTCATATTTTCTAATACATCTTCGGCATCTTTGATCCATACCCATCATGATATCATCCATGCTTTTAGTAATATCTAAATAATAACTCCATCTAAGTTGTATCTCATCTGTATATCCAGTAGTAAAACCATGATGTTTATATCCTAATTTAGTTAAATTATTCATAACCTCTTTATTACAAAAGTCTCCTGCTACATTACCACTATTATCATGTTTTTGATATTCTACAAATGGATCAATCTTTAATACTACACCTTTTCTCTTTATTAAAAACTTCTTTACTTCCTTAGTAAAAAAACTAAGTACTTCATTATCATTATAATCAAGTAATACCCCTCTTGGAGCATAATATAAATATTTATCTAAATATACTTTTTTACCAATTATTAGAGATACTGCTACTAACTTATTATCTTTTAATACTCCTACAAAATAATGTTTCCAACCAGTAAGTTCTTTTATTTGAGCCCAAGCATAACTTTGGTAAAAACTACTACTTGGAAAATTATTACTTGCTTTTTCAAACTCTTCTTTTGCTAATTCTACAAACTTCATTACTATCACCTATCTTCTGAAGGAATTCTATATTCTTCTCAATTAACACTTAATTTAAGTTAGTTTTGTCTTTATTACTAATTACTTAAATCTTTACTCTTGTTTATCAGTTAAAATATTTGACATACTGCTCTTCTTCCCTTCTAGAATAACCTCAAACTAATTATATCATAT
>CAKOQV010000050.1 GCA_934101345.1 uncultured Bacilli bacterium | reverse complement strand
AGGTGTTAGCCATTTTTATTATGACTAATTTCTCTTTCCATATACATTATATGATAATTTTAATAAAAAAGCAATAACTTTTATAGAGAACAAATAAATATTCATAATGGAGACTACAGGCTCCATTATGCTACTTAAGACCTTAGGCTTAAGTAGATATAACATAAAATATAAAAATATCCTAGATTTTCTTTTAAATATTTGGTAAAATATAAAAGTAGGATGTGAAGTATATGTACTTAAAAGAAATAAAAGCTTATGGATTCAAATCTTTTGCAGATAAAATAAATATAGAATTTGGTAAAAATATAAATGGAATAGTAGGACCTAATGGATCTGGTAAATCAAATATAGTAGATGCTGTTAGATGGGTGCTTGGAGAACAATCTATGAAGAGTTTAAGAGGAGATTCTTCTTTAGATGTAATCTTCTCTGGTAGTGATAGTAGAAAACCACTTAATAGTGCTTCAGTTACTTTAGTATTTGATAATGAAGATAGAAGCCTTCCTATTGACTTTAGTGAAGTATCTATTAAGAGAATGGCTTTTAGAACAGGAGAAAACGAATACTATATAAATAATGAGAAAGTAAGATTAAAAGATATTACCGAACTTTTAACTGATAGTGGTACCGCTAAAGAGAGTTTTAATATTATAAGCCAGGGTAAGATAGATGAAATATTATCTAATAAACCAGAAGATAGAAGAATAATATTCGAGGAGGCAGCTGGTGTATTAAAATATAAGAGAAGAAAAGAAGAAGCCTTAAGAAAACTAGATAAAACTAATCAAAACTTAAATAGAGTTAATGATATTATTAATGAACTAGATAGTAACTTAGCTCCTTTACTTGAAGCCTCTAATAAGGCTAAGAAATACATGGAGATTAAAGATAGATTATCTAATATAGAGGTATCTTCAATTGCTTATGAAATTAATAATTTAAATACAGAATATCAAAATGGTAAGAAGAGAGTAGAAGAGTTAGAAAATGAAATAGCTAGTATATCTAGTAATTCTTCTTCTTATGATGTCGATGTTTTAAAGTATAAAGATAAATTAAGAGAAATAAGAGAGGCTATTAATACAAAACAGTCTAAGATAATAGAACTTACTAAAAGAGAAGAACAAATAGCTAGTGATATTAAATTACTTGAAGAGAGAAATAAATATAAGAGTGATGAATCTAGAATATCTAATAATATTATTAAATTGAAAGAAGAACTTGTTAATATTAATTCTTATATTAATGATGAGAAGAATAATATTGATATTTTAAATAAGAAGATAGAGGTTATTAATGATAGTATTAAGACTTCTACTGATAACTATAATGAAAATAGTACTAAGAAGAATAATCTTAATAATATTTTACTTAAGAATAATAGAGAGATTGATAGTATTAAATATAGAATAGAATACTTAGAGAATACTCTTACCAGTGGTACATTACTTCCTAAGAGTATTAAGAGTATCCTAGATAATCCTAAGTTTAATGGTGTACATAATGTTATATCTGAACTTATTAATGTAGAAAGTAGATATGGTACTGCAATTAGTACTGCTCTTGGAGGAGCATCTTCTTACTTAGTCGTAGATACTCCTAGTACTGCTAAAGAACTGATTGGTTACTTAAAAGATAATAACTTAGGTAGAGCTACTTTTTATCCATTATCAGTAATTAATGGTAAGTATATAGATAATGAAGTATTATCTAGTTTAGAATATATACCTGGATATATTGGTACTGGAAGTAGTCTTGTTACTTTTGATAATAAATATAAGAATATTATTGATAATGTTCTTGGTAATATTATTATCGTAGATAATATAGATACTGCTAATAAAGTTAGTGCTAGTATTAATAAGAGATATAAGATAGTTACCTTAGATGGACAAGTAGTTAATGTAGGAGGATCTTTAACTGGTGGATCACAAATTAAGAGTAATAATACAATATCTATTAAATATGAGATAGAAGAATTAAGAAGAAAGAGTTCTTTCTTTGAAGAGAAGAATAAGAATATACTTAAAGATATTGCTAATATTGATAAAGATATTATGGAATACACTAGTAGAATTCATTCTCTAAGTAGTGAGAAGGTAGAGTATGAGAGTACTATTGCTAGTATTAAGAATGATTATGATATTAGATTAAGAGATAAAGAAAGTAAAGAAAAAGAACTTAAAGATTTATCTAATATTAGTAATAATACTAGTGAAGAAGATAATCTTATTAAATCTTTATCGGAAGTTAGGGAAAGTATTTCTAACATTAATAAAGAGATTAGTATATTAAAAGTAGATGAAGATAAGACTAATAATTTAATTAATGAGATAGAAGAGACTTCTAGAATGAATAATAGTCATATTAGTAAGAAAGAAAAAGAACTTAATAGTCTTAATATTATGATTAATAGAACTGATGTTAAGTTAGATAATTTACTTAATACTTTGACTAATGATTATAATATGACTTATGAGTTTGCTATTAATAATTATAAACTTGATATGGAACTTGAGACCGCTAAAAGAGAAGTTGTTAAACTTAAAGATAATCTTAGTTTACTTGGTAATGTTAATTTAGATGCTCCTCTTGAGTATGAAAGACAGAAAGAAAGATATGATTTCTTGAATGGTCAAAAGAATGATTTAGTTAATGCTGAGAATACTTTATATGATATTATTAAAGAGATGGATACTATTATGAAAGAAAAATTCCTAGATACTTTTAATAGAGTAAAAGAGGAATTTAAGGTTGTATATAGAGAATTATTTAAGGGTGGTAAGGCTGAACTATCACTTACTGATCCGGATAATTTATTAGAAACTGGTATTGAGATTAAGGCAGAACCTCCTGGTAAGAAACTTCAGAGTATTAGTTTATTATCTGGTGGTGAGAAGACATTTACTGCTATTTCATTATTATTTGCTATACTTAATATTAGGCCAGTACCTTTCTGTTTATTTGATGAGGTAGAGGCTGCTCTTGATGATGCTAATGTTGAAGCTTTTGGTAGATACTTAGATAAATATAGGAATAAGACTCAGTTTATTATTATTACTCATAAGAAGAAAACTATGGAATATGCTGATATTTTATATGGTATTACTATGGAAGAGTCTGGTGTTAGTAAGATAGTATCTGTTAAGTTAGAAGATGTTAAGAAAGATTAAGTTCTTTCTTTTTCTTTATGTTCACTTACAGCCTTAAGTAAACTTAAGTCTTCCAGTGTTAGATTAAGCCTAATCATAAGTCTTAATCTAATATATCAACCATATCTATTATATATAAGCAGTAACTATATATTTAGATTAAATTAGTATTTATTTTGAGGTCGAAATTTTCGACCTCAAGTTATGGACTTTTTTATCATTAAATTGAAAACAATATCTTTCGAGAAATCTTTCTATATTATTTTTATCTGTTTTGAAGTCGAAATTTTCGGGTTTCAAAGAATTATATTCTTATCATTTTTCTATTTTTTGGTCGAAATTTTCGACCAAAAGATTATCACATATCATTCTAATTTGTTGTTCCGATTATTATTATTACTCATAAAAAAAACTATAGAATATGCTGATATTTTATATGGTATTACTATGGAAGAATCTGGTGTTAGTAAGATAGTATCCGTTAAATT
The DNA here is from genome assembly GCA_934101345.1 of uncultured Bacilli bacterium. GTDB lineage: Bacteria > Bacillota_I > Bacilli_A > RF39 > UBA660 > CAG-302. The sequence goes on along the minus strand of CAKOQV010000050.1, from coordinate 1,252 downwards.
AGAAAATGTTAAGAAAGATTAAGTTCTTTCTTTCCCTTCATATTCACTTCCAGCCTTAAGTAAACTTAAGTCTTCCAGTGTTAGATTAAACCTAATCCTTAGTCTTAATCTAATATATCAACCATATCTATTATATATAAGCAGTAACTATATATTTTATTTTTATATAGTTATTTATATTGTTTTTAATCTTTCTAATAAATCTTTTATTATTTTAGTATCTTCTATTTTAGTTATTGCAAAACATTTCTTACCTAAATCTTTAAAGGATGCTCCAGAATGATATAATATTTTATTATCTATTACTATAAATCTATCATGAAATATATCGGTAGTAAATATACTAAGATTATTGTATTGTTTTTCATATTTTTCTTTTGCTGTATTATCTATATTTTCTGTATATACTTTAATGTTAACCTTAATATCTTTAATAATATTAAATAGTTCTCTTCCTGCATAATTATCAATAATTATTATTTCTTTTTTACTCTTAGATAATGTTTTTATAAGCAGATTATAAGCATCATATATTTGTCCTTCATAAAAAATATGATTATTTTCTTCTTCAGTGCTTAATTTATTTAGTATTAAGTCGATTTTACTATCGTGTTCTAATACTAATTTGTTAATATATTTTTGTTCTATTAAGTTATAATTAATATACTTTTTCATAGCAACAAAAGTATCCATTATAGCCATTGTCATGGAGGTTGCTAATTTACTTTTTAAAATAGTAGCAAGCATATATATGCCTTGTTCGGTAAAAACATTATGACCTTTTCTTGAGCCACCTTTTGAAGTCGAAATTTTCGACTTCAAAGAATTATATTCTTTTTCAGAAATTTTAAAGCAATATCTTTCAGGAAACTTTTCTATGTTATTTTTAACTGCTTCATTTATTCTTTTTGTTTCAACATTATAAAGTTTAGCCAAGTCAGAGTCTAACATTACCTGTTTTCCTCTAATTTCATATATCATATCTTCTATTTTCACATCATTTTTAACAATTACATTATTCATTTATTATGCCTCCTTTTTTGAAGTCGAAAATTTCGTACATCAAAGAATTATTTATTAAATCTTTCTCTTTATCATTGTCTTAGTGTTTATAATAATATAAATATTAACTTGTGTCAATGTATTATTTTAAATTTAAATATATATTCATCTAGAGTGTAGAATAAAATAGTAAATTCTCTTTTTATTGATTTACGAGAAATAAGTTTTATAATATGTATTGTTTCATTTG
>CAKOQV010000049.1 GCA_934101345.1 uncultured Bacilli bacterium | reverse complement strand
GGGATAAATTCCAATTTATAACAAACTATCAAAAATTTCAATTTTACTATTGACTTTTAATAGTTAGTCACCTCAAATAGATTATATCATTTATTTACTAAAATTAATAGATAAAAATTAAATATGTATTTACGGCTTATATATGATAGATATGTAGATATATTATTTTGAGACCTTGGACTCAAAATAACACATTAAGACAATTAGACTTAATGTGAACATAAAAAAGTCTAGACTACATAGTAATCTAGAATAATTATTTAATTATAATATTTTGTTTTTCATTTCTTAAAATGTCTTCTTTAGGAAAAGTTATAGTAAGAATACCACTTTCATAATTAGCTTTAATATCTGATTCCTTCTTTTCACCAATATAAAAACTTCTTTTTACTTCACCATAAAATCTTTCTCTTCTTATATAAGCTTCTACTTTTAAATTAACAGTTTTAGTAGCCTTAATAGTTAAATATCCATTTTCATAGTTTATTATTATATCTTCTTTTTTTAATCCTGGTAAGTCTATTTCCATAATATATTTATTTTGATATTCTCTTATATCTGTTTTCATATATTCTTTTTCTTTTAGTAATGGTGAATCTATAAGTGGAAAATAGTCATTTAAATAATATCTTGGTAACATTATATATCATTCCTTTCTATCTTTATTATGATTTATAAAAGGAAAAATATACTAGTTTTCAATTATTAAATTACTATTTCCTAGTGGTAAATAAAGTAAGGCTCCTAGTAAGATGAAGAAAGTAGCCACGACTAAATATTTTTCTTGCTCTTTCTCTTCTTCAGTAGTAGCATTTTGATAACTATACATAGCATTTAAAAAGAAATATATAGCAATAACAAGGTTTAATCTACGATTATAATAATATATTTTATTTGCTTTCTCATTTGAAATACTAGGTATATTTAAAATACTTTTTTTCTTTTCATTTATTAGGTAAAAAGATATTATAGCTTTAGCCACTAGTAGAAAAAAGAAAATTATATCAATATTAACTTGTTTTAAAAGTTCATCTTTGTCATTATTCATACTTAATTATATAAAAAAGAATGATAAATATCATTCTATTCTAAATTTGTATTAACTTTTACATATTCCTCTTTCATTATTGATATTATTCTGATAATGAAATCTATATCTTTCTCATCTAAATATTTACAATTTTCAGTTATATATTTTAATTTGTTACTATTATCTGATGGAAGACTTTTAACATCTAATAAGGAGTTTAAATCAACATTAAATATTTTAGCGATATTTTTTAACATACTAGCAGTAGGCTCTGATTTACCTGTTTCTATTCTTGATAAGAAATTTCTATTTATCTTTAGTGTGCTTGCTAATTCTTCTTGTGATATTCCTTTACTTTTTCTTAATTGTTTTATTTTTTCACCTAACTTCATAATACCTCCAAAACTAGTTTTATTATAATAAATTATATGATATTTTAAATACCTTGTTACTATTATTACCAAATTTGCAATAAATATTAGAAAAAATATCTTCAAAAAAACATTTTGTAGCTAAAAAGTAGTTTAAAATATTATTTTGGTATTAAATATTTTATATTGTTATTATTATTAATTTGTTATATAATATAGAGGTAAATGAGGAGGCATTATGATAACAAGAGATGTATTAGATAATTTAGCAAAAAAACTTATGTTTAAGATGAATGATGAAGAGTATAAAACTTTGGAAAACGAGTTTGATGTTATATTAAAACAAATGGAATTTATTGATAAGATAGATGGTATTGAAGAAGTTATTCCAATGACATTTCCTTTTGAACTTAATTTAGATGATAATTATTTAAGAGAAGATGTTTATAAAAATGAAATTGATTTTAATGATATGGTTATTAATGTTAAAGATTATGATGATAATAGGGTAAAGGTACCTAAGGTGGTGGAATAATGACTAATAAATGTATTGAAGAAATAAGAGAGGCTTTAGATACTGATAAGACTACTAGCGAGGAATTATTTAATGAGTCTAGAGATAAGGCTATTAAGTATCAAGAAGAATATAATAGTTTTGTTACCATCCTAGATAAGAAAGAAGAATTAGATAGTGATAGTGTTATTAGAGGTATTCCTTATGCTTTAAAAGATAATATTTCTACAAAAGGAATACTAACTACAGCATCTTCAAATATACTTAAGGATTATATTCCTTTATATGACGCAACTGTATATAGAAAATTAAAAGAAGCTGGAGCTGTACTTGTGGGTAAAACTGTACTAGATGAACTTGCAATGGGAGGTACTGGTACTACTGGACATACTGGTATTGTTAGAAATCCTTGGGATAAAACAAGAATGATTGGTGGTAGTTCTGCGGGTAGTGCTGCTGCAGTGGCACTGGGTATTGTACCTTTTGCTATTGGTAGTGATACTGGTGATTCTGTTAGAAAACCTGCTGCTTATGGTGGTGTAGTAGGATATAAACCTACTTATGGTAGAATATCTAGATATGGACTATTTGCTTTTGCTTCAAGTTTAGATCATGTCGGAGTACTTGCTAGAAGTGTTAAAGATACTGCTTATGTTATGGATATTATTAAAGGCCATGATGATAAAGATATGACTAGTTTACCTGATGAAGATGTTAACTATGTAAATAATTTGTCAAATAATGTCAAAGGAAAGAAACTGTTTTACATGAAAGAGGCATTAGAGATAAACAATGGTAATGAAAATTTAGAAAAAATAATAGAAAGCTTTTATAAGACTATAGATAAATGCAGAGAACTTGGTATAGAAGTAGAGGGAGTAAGTTTTAGAAAAGATTTACTTGAAGCTGTATATCCTGCTTATAATGTTATATCTTGTGCTGAAGCAACCTCTAATAACTCTAATTTAACTGGTATTCCATTTGGTAATAGAATAGATGGTAATAATATTAATGATATTATGATGAATACTAGAACTGAAGGATTTTCAGAACTTATTAAGAGAAGATTTGTTATAGGTAGTTATGTTCTTCAGAAAGAGAATCAAGAGAAGTTATTTTTAAATGCAGGCAGAGTAAGAAGAATGATTGTAGATAGAATGAATGAACTATTTAAAGATTATGATGCACTTATTATGCCAAGTACTCCTGATATTGCACCGCTATTTAATGAAGCAAGTGATAAGTTATCAGATGAGTATCTACTACTTGGTAATCATTTAGATATTGGTAACTTTGGAGGATTCCCTAGTATATCTATTCCTAGTGGATTTGTTAATAATATGCCTATTAGTGTTAATATTACTGGTAGAGCAAAAGAAGATAGTTTAGTGCTTAATCTTGCTAATAAATTAGAAGAAGTACTTGGATGTAAAGGTATGGTGGCTAAAGATGAGTAAATATATTCCCGTTATTGGTTTAGAAGTCCACTGCGAACTTAAAAGTAATAGTAAAAATTTTAGTTCTAGTAAAAATGGTGATGGTGATGTTAATACTAATTTATCAGTAGTAGATATTGGTTATCCTGGTATACTTCCAGTAGTTAATAAAGAAGCTGTTAGAAAGAGTATTATGGTAGCTTTAGCATTAAACTCTACAATACCAGAATATCTAACTTTTGATAGAAAGAATTATTATTATCCTGATTTACCTAAAGGATATCAGATTACTCAGTTTGGTAATCCAATAGGTACTAAAGGTTATGTAATGATAAATGTAGATGGAGTAGAAAAAAAGATTACTATTCAAGATACACATTTAGAAGAAGATACCGCTAATATGGATCATTTAAGTACTTATTCTTTAATTGATTATAATAGAGCAGGAGTACCATTACTGGAGACTGTTACTGATCCTTGTATTAGTTCTTCAAAAGAGGCTATAGCTTATCTTGAGACACTTAGAAATATGTTCTTATACTTAGATGTTAGTGACGCAAGAGCAGATCTTGGTCAAATAAGAGTAGATGTTAATGTATCTCTAATGAAAGAAGGGGATACTAAACTTGGTACAAGAGTAGAAATGAAAAATATTAACTCTTTCACAACAGTTAAAGAAGCTATTGAAGTTGAAATTAAAAGACAAACTGAAATACTTGAAGCAGGCGGAGTAATTGAACAAGAAACAAGAAGATATGATGAAATAAATAAAACAACAGTATTTATGAGAGGTAAAGTAGATGCAATAGATTATAAGTACTATACTGAACCTAACATACCTCCGATTAAGCTAAGAGAAGAATATATTAATAGTATTAAGAAAGATATGCCGGTACTTGAATATGAAAGAAAGAAAAAATATATAGATGAATATGGTATTGGCAGTGTTGATGCAGGTACTTTAACTAAAGATAGAAAATTATCTGACTATTTTGAAAGTATTATTAGTAATGGCTCTAATCCTAAAGATACTGCTAATATTATAGTAGGATTTCTACTTGGATATTTAAATAAAAACTTTAAATCTATTAGTGATATAGATATTGATACAAAGGATTTTAGCGAAGTTATTAAAATGATGAGTGATGGTAAAATATCTAATAAGCAGGTAAAGGATATATTTACTAAAGCACTAGATGAGAATAAGAATGTTCTTGATATTGCAAAGAGCGAAGGTACACAAATTAGTGATAAAGAAGAAATAAGAAAGATTATTAATGAAGTATTTAATGATAATCCTAATATTGTTAATGATTATAAAAATGGTAAAAATGTTACGGGATTTATCATGGGTCTTATCATGAAGAAAACTTCAGGTAAAGTAAATCCTGGTATTACAAATATGGTATTAAGAGAAGAACTAGAAAAACTATAAAATATGTCTATCAACAGCTATGTTGATAGATTTTTCTTTTTTTTAGGTATTTTTTTATAAAAAATGAATAAAATATTAAAAAAGTTAAAAAAAACACTTGATTAGTTTAAAAAAATGTTATATACTTAAGAAGTCAAGTGAACTAGTGGCCAATTAGCTCAGTCGGTAGAGCACTCGGCTGTTAACCGATAGGTCGTAGGTTCGAGCCCTACATTGGCCGCC
>CAKOQV010000048.1 GCA_934101345.1 uncultured Bacilli bacterium | reverse complement strand
ATAATTTAATAACTCCAATAGATACAAATACCACAATTAACATTGGCAAATACAATCTAAATAATTTATTTAAATAAAATTCTTTAAAAGATATCTTTTCTTTTTTAAACAGTTTTATTGTAGATAGATATCCACTTATAACAAAAAAGATAGATACCACTAAAAAGCCACCTTTTAGCATATTTAAATGATATAAAAATATCATAATACAAGAAAATATTCTAAGAATATCAATATATTTAAAATGTTTATTATTACTACTCATATTATTACCTCTAACTATTATAAATAAATTATATCATGAAGAAATATAAAGATAAATATGAAAAAGAAAAATAGTTTATAATTTATAGTTTATAATTTAAAATAAATATTTTTAATTGACAAAGTATTAAAAATATACTACAATGAAATAGACATTTGCGAAGTAACTATTTTCATCTTAAGATAAAACTACAATGAAAATGTAGTTTTTTGTCGTGTAAGGAGGGAGATATTATGAAAATTGAAAGAGAAGAATTTGAAAAAGAAAGAAATTATCTTAATAAGACGGTCAGTTTAATTAGAAAGAAGATTTCTAATTTAGGACAAGAACTATTTGATGACGATTCCAAAGTGTTAGAGTTTAAAAAGTTTATTTGGGATTCACATGCCGAAATGAATCCTACTGAAATGCGCAGTATGATGGCAGAATCTGATCTTCAAGTATCAATTATGCAAGGTAAAGGAAACTATCTTCAGAGATTATTTAGAATTCAAAATAAACCATATTTTGGTTCTATTAGATTTAAAGATGAAGATGGGGAAGAAAACATCTATATTGGTATAACCCATGTTGAAGATAAACTTAATTATTATGTTCACGACTGGAGAAGTCCAATATGCAGTATGTTCTATGATTATGAAACAGGACCCGCTAGTTACAAAGCTCCAAGTGGAATAATAAAAGGAGAAATAACTAAAAAAAGACAGTATATAATTGAAAATGCTGAGTTAAAACATATTTTTGATAACGATTTAAATATTAGTGATAGTCTTCTTCAAGAGGTACTTGCAGAAGAATCATCAGATAAAATGAAAAATATTGTTAATACCATTCAAGAAGAGCAGAACAAAGTAATAAGAAATACTGAAGACAAAAATCTTATTGTGGAAGGTATTGCAGGTTCTGGTAAAACAAGCGTAGCTCTACATAGAATAGCCTTCTTATTATATAGAATACCGAACTTAACATCCTCTAATGTCGTGGTATTTACTCCTAATAAAGTATTTTCAGAGTATATTTCTAATGTCTTACCAGAACTTGGTGAAGACAATACTTATGATATGACCTTCTACGACTTATTATGTCAGAATATTAATGAATATAAAGATATTGAAAATTTTACAGACTTTATATCTAGATATTATAAAAAAGAAGTAATAAATTATGATTTAGTTAAGTATAAACAATCAGATGAAATAATTAAAGATTTAGATGATTATGTAAAAGATATATTAAATAATATTAGTTTTACTAAAAATTTAGAGTTTGATGGCTTTATTGATATTAGTACTGAAGAATTAAATAAAATGTTAACTTATAAATATAGTAACTTCCCTTTATTTGAAAGAATAAAAGAAATGAGTGAAAAGATAGCCTATAATAATTATGCTGGTAATACCAAATATGCAAGAAGTATTGAGAAGATATTGAAAGAAAATTTAAATATTAAATTAGATTTAAAAGCTATATTTAATAATTTCTTTATTAGCAAATATTCTAAATATAAAGATAAAATTGATGGTAATTATTTATATTATGAAGATGCTTGTATATTCTTGTATTTAAAGAGTCTATTAGTAGGATTTAACACTAACCATGTAATAAAACAAGTTGTAATAGATGAGGCTCAAGACTATAATAAATTGCAATATCTAATTATTAAGAAAACATTTAAAACAGCCAATTACACTATACTGGGAGATTCTAATCAAACAATAAACCCTTATTATAAATATGAATCATTAAAAGAATTAACAAATATGTTTGAAGGATCAAAGTATATTACTCTTACTAAGACATATCGTTCTACTGATAAGATAATAGATTATACCAATAAGATATTAGGATTAACTTTATCAGTAGCCATTAGAAATCAAAAATCTAATGATATAATCTTTAGAAACAATGTTAAGAAAGAAGATTTCGTTAAAGATATAACTTATCTAAAAGATATGTCTAAGAGTATAGCTATTATAACTAAAGATGATAAAGAAGCAGAAGAAGTATATAATATGTTAAAAGATGACTTTGATATTATGTTACTTGGAGGCTATGGTCATATAAAAAGAGATTTAGTAGTAGTTCCTTCTTACACCGCTAAAGGATTAGAATTTGATTCAGTAATTATCTATAATGATATAGATAATAAGTATACTAAAGAAGATAAATATTTATATTATGTTGCTTGTACCAGAGCACAACATAACCTAATTATATATAATGGAGAAGAATAAAATATCTTCTTCTTTTATTAAATGCATAAACAAAACTTAACAAGGAAGACCATAAGGCTTCCTTGTTCCTCTTAAGACTACAGGCTTAAGAGGCAATAAAAAAACTAATTCATTTCCGAATTAGTAATAAACAATATTGGTACGGATAAATAGTATATCCGAAATCTTAGGAATAGTTGATAACAACTAATCATTAAAATAATTATAACATAGAAAACTGTTATTGTAACATTTTTTTATCTACTTTATAAAATTATTTATCTTTTTCTATAAAACCATTAGCAACTGTTTTTAAAAATGTATCTTCGATATTATGATACTGAACAATGCTAGTTTCAATATTTTTTAGTCTTTTTTCGATATTTTTAGATGTTCTTTCTATTTTTTCATTAACTTGTTTTAATTCATCAATTTCAGAAATATAAACTAAAAATCTAGAATATTGTTCGAAATCTATTTCAGTATTCTCTTTAAATGTTTTAATACCATTTAATTTTTTGTATTCATAATTAACTTTAAGTTTTTTCAATTCAAACTTATTCAATATATCAGGAACAATAACTCCTAAGCAAACAATCCATTCTTTGCCAGGGAAAATAGTTAAGTTATTTACAGTATTATCATTTAAGTATTTTTTGTCTCTTTCATCTAATTGATTTATAAAATCTTCATCATAATGTATATGTGTTAAAACTAATGGCACCTTTCCAACATTTCTTAATACTACACATGTAAGATTAGATCTTACTAATTCAAATGTAACTTGTAAATATGGTCTATTTTCATTATGCTTATCTTTAAGCAAAATAAAGATAGTTATCCATGAACCAATAAGAGCGACTAAACTTATTATATCTCCCCACGAAAACGAGTTTAGTCTATCTATACTTTTAATTAATTCATCAATTTTACTTTCCATTTAAGAATTCCTCCTACATCAAAAAAGAGCATAGTATTTCTTATTAATTAATCTTTACTAGCCCTTATTTATTTCTTTTATAATTATCTTATTATTAGTGATTTTTCACCAACTACTTGTTGTCTATTTTGTCTTAACTTATCAGTTACTACACGAGGCGTATGCGATAGTGCATAATATTTACCATTAATAACTTCATATGTTCTACCAGTTGATTCATTATAAGAATATTCAACAGTAGAATTTTCAACTTCTTTTTTCTTATTTGTTAATAATTCTTTAACATATTCACTAGAAAATCCTAATTCATCTGGAAATGCAATTTTTTCTGATAGGATAAGGTAAGCTAAATTAGATTCAAATACTTCTAACTCATTTTTAGCACTAAATAATCTCTTGCGTTCCTTCTCTAATCCTAATGCAGATTTTTTAATTAAGCTATCAATACCAACAAATTTGGAAACTGATAATAATTGCGCTACAAAATTGTATTTTTTACTTGCAGAATCATATTTTTTTTCAAGACCATGTAATCTTTCTACACTAAAATCATCTATTGATTTATTTAAAAAATAAGCATTAGCAAAGTTTTCATCACCAATTAAATTAGTAAAATGTGTATTTATTCTATTTGTAATTATCATACAAAGACCCCCTTTGAATGCCTTATATGATATCATATAAGTCCATTTTTGTCAAGTTTAACGTTCTAAATCATCTTTTTCTTTACTTAAATCTAGTTCTTCAACGTCATCATCATCTAATATATTATCATCATACATTTCATTAACTACATCAATGTATTTATCATCTTTATCATACCAACTGTGAAGTTTAACATGTAAGAAAGATATTAATTTATTAAATTTATCTTTCCAGTAATCTAACATATTTTTTAAATCTTGTATTTTAGATTTTAAAATTGATATTTCATTATCCTTTTCCTTAATCGTATCATTTAAAGTTTTAACTCTTAAATTAAGTGCTTCTAATCTTTCTTTTTGTTCTGGTAAACTAAAACCTTCTTTAGCTTGATCTTCGGTAGATACTCTTAAATATAAACCACATATTCTTTCTTCATCTTTCATATACTTCAACTCCTTTTACTAAAAAAGAGGAGACAATAGTATCTAGTAAAGTCTAAATACTACTGACTCCTCATTAAAATCAATATTATATATTTTAATTCTATCTTTGATTTTTATCATCGGTGTACCTCCATTTCTAGAGAATACCTCTTTCATTGGTTATATATAATATCATTTTTTTAAGATTTGTCAATTCCCTGATTATGGTATAAATAGTATTTAGATAGTTTTTAAATAATCTTCTAATTCAGATAATTTGATTTTATTAGATAAATTTTCAATAAAGACTTCGTTAGAATAATTAAATATTAAGAAAGTTTTATTTTTTATAATAATTCTATTTGGCTCAATATAAGTTAAATTAGTTTTATCAATCTTTCTTATGTTTCCATTGATAATTGTTGGTGTAGTTTTTGCAAACTCACATATTAGTTCTAATTTTTTTCTTAATGATTCTTCAATAGGTAATTCTTCTTTAATAATATTTACCATAATACCATCCTTTCTTCTAGGATAGTTTTTAACAACAAAATAACTAATCCATTTCTGAATTAGTTATTTATCAAACTCGAAACTATAAAAGTTCGAGTAGAATTCCTCTTGGTAGCGAGAGGGGGATTCGAACCCTCGACCCTTCGGGTATGAACCGAATGCTCTAGCCAACTGAGCTATCTCG
>CAKOQV010000047.1 GCA_934101345.1 uncultured Bacilli bacterium | reverse complement strand
TAAATAAGTTAATATGTCCAAGTTACATTAAAAATGAAATATTACAAAATCCTGATAAATATTTTAGAAAACCTCCTGCTGAGGAAGAAAACATAAGTGTACATCATAAAAGTTAAACTTAAAATTGAAGAACATAAACTTCAATTTTTTTCATGTATAAAGAGAAATTAGCAATGTATTATAACTTGTTAAAAATAAATAAAGAAATGGATATGAAATATTCTTTGAAAAGACAGTTTTTTAATTTACTTATTAACTTATGTGTGATATATTAATTATAGAAAGGAGTCAAAAAATGGAACAAAAAAATAATAATAAAATTGTTATTACTTTGCTTATAGTGATTATTATCATTTTATCAACATTGTGTATTTTATTTGCTACTAATGTAATTAGTTTTAATTCTAATAATGCTATTAAAGATAATGAATCTAATGAGAATATACAGAATAATAATGATGATGATAATAAAAATGATGATTGGATTAGTTATTTACTAGGTGCTAAAGATGTAAAAGCTACATTAACTAGATACTTTGAAGAAGATGTTACTGAACCTGAGGAAATTAAAAAAGTTTTGAATACTACTGAGTTAGAGGATTATTTAACCAATTTGAATAAATGTAAATGTCATAATGTTGTTAATCAAGATGGAATGGGTGGTCCTGCACAATATAATGTGGATATTACCTATATTGTTAATGATATAGAATATAGTTTTCTACTTAATGGTGGTCATACTTTCTTTGTAACTGGTACAGAGAAAAAGGTGGTAGATAATGAATTAGTAAAATTACTTACACAGGCTTATCCTGAAGAAAAATTAGAATATGTGAATGATAGTGGTACACATGTATTTCGCTTCGATGGTATCTGTGCTGTTGATGCAATTAAAGGTTATTTTGAATAGTAATTTAATAAAGGCTTACTTTTTAAGTCTTTTTTTTATAAAAATGTTGACAAATAAGTATTTATTGTGGTATATTTATGTCAACCGAAAGGTGTTTTTATTTTAATCAAATATTGGGAGGATTTTGATATGATAGAATATTTTAAAGGTGTAAAAAAAGAAATTTCTAGAATTAGATGGACAAACAAAAAAGAACTTGTTAAATACTCTGTATCAACAGTAGCATTTATGGTCTTTTTTGGAGTATTTTTCTATGCTATTGATTTATTGGTAGCATTACTAAGGAGTAAGATATAATGAAAAAAGAGTGGTATGTTGTAAATACTGTAAGTGGTTACGAGTATAAAGTAAAAGAAAAACTAGAAATGAGAATTAACTCTATGGATTTACATGAAAATATATTCAGAGTTATTGTTCCAGAACAAAAAGAAATAGAATATAAAAATGGAGTTAAAAAAGAAAAAGTTAAAAAGATGTTTCCTGGATATGTACTAGTTGAAATGGTTATGTCTGATGAAGCATGGTATATTGTCAGAAACACTGCTGGTGTTACTGGATTTATAGGATCTTCTGGTAAAGGTGCTAAACCTATTCCTCTACTTCCTCAAGAAGTTGATAAAATACTTAATAGTATGGGTATGAGTAGGGTAGATGTTAGTAAAGACCTTAAAGAAGGTGCTAAAGTTAAGATTATTGCAGGTCCATTTAAAGATATGACTGCTAGAATAGATACTATTGATTTAAAAGAACAAAAGCTAAATGTTTTAGTAGATTTATTTGGACAAGAGACTTCTGTCGAAGTTGACATGCAAGAAGTTGAAACTATATAATTAGAATAAAAACACTATATAGTAGAAAAAAATTGTAATTTAGATAAAAAATAGTTGAAAACTTTAAAAAAGTGTGCTATCATTACTTCTGCGAGGCATATTATTATGTTAGTAAGTGGAAGGCGGACGCTGATAGGACCACACGCGAAAATAAAATTTAATAGGAGGTGTTTTTCGTGGCTAAAGAAGTTACTAAGAAAATAACATTACAAATTCCAGCAGGAAAAGCAACACCAGCTCCTCCAGTAGGAACTGTACTTGGACCTGCAGGTATCAATTTACAAGAGTTTTGTACTAAATTCAATGATTCAACTAGAGATAAAATGGGAGATATTGTTCCAGTAGTTATCACAATTTATGATGATAGAAGTTTTGATTTTGTACTTAAGACTCCACCTGCTGCTTTCTTATTAAAGAAGGTTGCTGGTATTAAATCTGGCTCTAGTAAGGGCGAAGTAGTTGCAACTATATCTAAGGATCAACTTAGACAAATTGCAGAAACTAAATTACCTGATTTAAATGCTTATACAGTAGAAGAAGCTATGAAGATAGTTGAAGGTACTGCTAGAAACATGGGAATCAAAATCGCAGAATAATAAAAATAATTAATATGTCATATAGGTTTATACCTATGTGGAAGGATGCATATTAGTCCGCAAATACCACATAAGGAGGGAAGAAAAATGAAAAGAAGTAAGAGATATGTTGCTAACTTAGAAAAACTTGATAAGAATAAAGCATATTCAGTAGAAGAAGCTGTTAAATTAGTTAAAGAGACTTCTAATTCTAAGTTTGATGGTACTGTAGAAGTAGCTATGAACTTAAACTTAGATACTAAAAAGAACGATCAACAATTAAGAGGAGCAGTTGTTCTACCAAATGGTACTGGTAAAAGTAAGAGAATTTTAGTTCTTGCTAAAGGTGACCAAGCTAAAGCTGCTAAAGAAGCTGGAGCTGACTTTGTAGGAGATGTTGATATGATTCAAAAAATTGAAAAAGAATCTTGGTTCGATTATGATGTAATCATTGCTACTCCTGAAATGATGCCACTTTTAGGTAAAATCGGTAAATTACTTGGACCTAAAGGTTTAATGCCAAACCCTAAGACTGGTACTGTTACTACTGATACTGCTAAAGCAATTGAAGAAACTAAAAAAGGTAAAGTTAACTACAGAACTGATAGTTTCGGAAATGTTCATGGTATTATTGGTAAAGCAAGTTTTGATGACGCTAAATTAGCAGAAAATCTTAAAACTTTTGTTGAAGCAATAATGAAAGTTAAACCTTCAACAGTAAAAGGTGCTTATGTTAAGAATATTAGTATTTCTTCAACAATGGGACCTGGTGTTAAAATTGATTTAAATTCATTTGACAAATAATTTTATTTAATATATAATAATGTTGTTTGAGAAATATTATGCCAAAGACAGTAAGGGCGTTAAGCTTGAAAATCTTACCGAGGAATAAAAAATAACAAGTCTTTTATCCCTCGCAAGTGAGGGATTTTATTATGGCATAGGAAAGGAATGATACTATGGCAAATGCAAAAATATTAGAGAAAAAGTCTTTAGTTGTAGATGAAATCAAAGGTAAATTTGAAAATGCTAAATCAGTAGTGGTATTTGATCCAAGAGGATTAAATGTTGCTGAAGTAACTGAACTAAGAAAAGCTTTAAGAGAATCAGGTTCTGATTATAAAGTATATAAAAATACTTTAGCTAAAAGAGCAGCTGATAGTTTAGATATTAAATTAGATGAGTATTTAGAAGGGCCTTCTGCAATAAGCTTTTCTAGTGATGAACTAGCTCCTGTTAAAATTATTAGTGAGTTTGCTAAAAAGCATAAAGCACTTGAATTAAAAGCTGGTATCGTTGAAGGAAAGGTTGTAGCTGCTGATGAATTATCTGTATATGCTGCTATTCCATCAAGAGAAGGATTACTTACAATGCTTGCTGCAGGACTTATGGGTACTGTTAAAGACTTATCAATATGTTTAGATTTATATGCTAAACAAAAAGAAGAAAATTAATTAAAAAAATAAATTATAGGAAAGGAAGGAAAATATAATGGCTAAATTAACAAAAGAAGAATTTATAAATTCACTAAATGAAATGTCTATTCTTGAAATTAAAGAATTAGTAGATGCAATGAAGGAGGCATATGGTGTTGATCCATCAGCAGTTGCTGTAGCTGGACCTGCAGCACAAGCTGTTGAAGAAGGCCCAAGCAAAGTTAATGTTGTTTTAACTGCTGCTGGTGCTAACAAGATTGCTGTTATTAAATTAGTTAGAGACTTAACTGGTTTAGGATTAAAAGAAGCTAAAGACATTGCTGATAATGGTGGAAATGTTAAAGAAGGCATCGACAAAGAAGAAGCTGAAAAGATTAAAGCTCAATTTGAAGAAGCTGGAGCTACTGTTGAACTTAAGTAGTTTGCATTGTATTTTAGAAACTATCTAATGATGGTTTCTTTTTTTTACCTAAATTTTCAAATATGAGACCTTAGGCTCATATTTGCCTTACGAGACTTTAGGCTCGGAAGGATACATAAAAATATTGTAATTTTATTGTTATTTTATTATAATATAGTTAGAAGGTGAGTTATGAGTCAGTATTTTGATAACGATAATAATGTTAAACATAACAAAAAAATAATAGAATTTTATTTTAATGATAAAAAATATAATGTATATAGTGATAATGGAGTATTTTCTAAAGATAAGTTTGATTATGGTACTAGATTATTACTTGATAGTATTGATATTTCTAAATTAAGTGGTAATGTTCTTGATTTGGGCTGTGGTATAGGTGTAGTTGGAATAATACTTGGTACTATTAATAAAAATATTAATATTGATATGATTGATATTAATGATAGAGCTTTATCTTTAGTAAGAGATAATTTAACTTCAAATAAGGTTAAGGCTAATGTATTTGTTAGTGATGTATATTCTAATGTAAATAAAAAATATGACTATATTATTACAAATCCTCCTATTAGAGCAGGTAAGGAAATAGTAAGAAAGTTTTTGCTGGGAGGATATGACTACTTAAATGATAACGGAATATTATATTTTGTTATGAGAAAAGATCATGGTGTTAAATCAATGATTAAAGAACTGGAAAATAAATATAATGTAACTATTATAAATAAAGATAAGGGCTTTTTTGTTATACTTTTAACAAAGAAAAGTTAAGAATTAACAAATTGTCAAAAAAATGTAAATAATTTGTAAAAATGCAAAGATAGTCTTTACAAAATGTAAATAAAATGATAGTATATAATTTGTGAAGTCAAAGAGGCCTTCACATAGAATATATGTATCTTTTTGAAATGTAGATTTTTTGATAATTGTAAAGGCAAATTGTTATGCTTTTATATTTGAAAGTGATTTCTGCATTGCATAGTGCATTGTTTTTATTTGTTGTTTGCTTTTGATATTTTATGCTATAGTTTGCTTGAATATGGCTGATATTGATATTCAAAAAAACTTTTTAAAATTTGATAAAAAAGGTTGACAACATTTAATATCTTTGGTATATTATTAATGCACTGCAAAAAAAGATGCAGTTGAGAAAATGTT
>CAKOQV010000046.1 GCA_934101345.1 uncultured Bacilli bacterium | reverse complement strand
ATACTTTTATTATTAAATTACAATCATCAAAAATTGAAGAACATTCCAATACCGAATAATCAACAACTATTGTTTTTTCTTTTCCTAAACCATTTATTCTTTTCCATAATTCTTTGTCTATTTCATTTTTAATTTTTAGCAACAACGTTTGATTGTTTTTCCAATTGTCCTTTTTGACCCCTTTTTTATAGATATTTTTTAATACAATCTTTTTTAGTATTTCATCTACATCTATGTAGTCAAATAAATAATATTTCTCCATAAAACTATAAATTTTCTCTTTTTCATAATTTCCAGTTATTCCTATTATCATATTTCACTCTCCATAATATCAATAGGTTTTTTTGATTACATTTTATATTATTTAAATGTATTTAAAAGCCTATCCTCCATAAACTTTGCTTATATACTAACATTTTTTTATGTCGTTGTCAATTATTTACTTAAAAATCATAATTTTATTATTTATGTTTTTTATCACTTATTGTAATTAAAAAACAAGGGAGATATTTCTCTCTTATTTGTTAACTATTTCTTAGTGTTTACCCATATTAGATCTTTGATAGTATCTAAGTATAACTTTTTAGTAGCACTATCTATATCATTTACTTCATTTATTATTTTTACTATTTGATTCCATTTTAATTTTTTTATTTCTTTAAATTCTTTGATATTATTATTTTCTAGAATATTAAATATAGCATTTATCATTCTTTCCATTTCTTTATCGTTATAGTTTTTATACCAAGATTTAATTCTATTATCTATAGTAATACTTAATTTAGATTGTTTTCCTTTTTCTAGAAACTCTCCAAAACACTGCCAGGTATTCATATTATGACTTAATACTCCTCTTGAGGTACTTTTTACTATGTATTTATTATTTGAAGTATTTAGAAGCATACCCACTATTGTGTCTTCTGGTACATATACTTGTAGTTTTGGTAGTATTTTCTTAAAATTACTACTTGTATATTCTTTATCTCTAAAACCAGGGCCATCTAAATTATATATAGTTTTTATTCTATTAAATATATCTTCTTTAATATACATAACGGACGTCATAGCAAGATTACCACCCTTAGAATGACCTCCAACAAATATTTCATTATCATTTGGAGTAATAACCTCATCTAAATATTTAATAGCGGTTTTTTGAGCTACTACTGGGAAGTTGTAAGCAAGTGATAAATCTTCTTTCCATCCTATTACTGTACCATTTGTACCCATAAAAGATATAAATACTTTATCAGCAAAATGAATAGTAATAGCTCCAAATTGTTTTTCATTATCAATTAGTCTTCTATAATTACTTAGATAGATATCTTTATATCTATTACTATTATAAATATCTTTTAAATTACTAATATTCTCTTTCATAAAACTAGTTAAATAGATATCTTTTTTAAATTCTTGATAAGTAGTAAAGGCTTCTTTTAATGTTATTTTATTATTACCTTTTGGTACTATATTACTCCAATCTATATAAGATAATTCTGAAAATATTATAACGTCATTTATATTTAATTTAATGTCTTTGAAAGAAATATTCTTATAATATTTTAAATAATCTTTAATCGTAGCCATATTATACTACCTCCATATTCAAATTTTTAATAATACTTTTTATTTTATTTGAAGACTCTTCAAGCACTTTTAGTTCTTCACCCTCAAGTACAATTCTAACTAATGGTTCAGTACCTGATGGTCTTACTACTAATCGATAGTTACCATTAAAATTATTTTTTATTTCTTTGATACTATCTTCAATTATGTTACTAGTAGCAAAATCATTTTTATGGTTTACTTTAATGTTTATATGTACTTCTGGATATTTATGCATAATCTTAGTTAAATTACTAAAAGTAGTATTAGTGCTTGCAAGAATAGATAACATTATTAAAGAAGTAAGAGGGCCATCTCCAGTATTACAATATTCTTTTAGAATAATATGACCAGCCTCTTCACCACCTAGTGAAAGATTATTATCTCTTAAGTATTCTAATACATATTTATCTCCAACATTAGTAGTTATAAATTCTATATCATTATTTTTACAATATTCTAATAGTCCTAGATTACTTAGTATTGTACCTACGATAGTATTTTTATTTAATCTATTTTTATTTTTTAGATCATTACTTATGATAGCTAGTGTATAATCACCATTAATTATATTACCTAGTTCATCTATGAATACTACTCTATCGGCATCACCATCATATGCTATACCTATATCTAATTTATTATTAATAACATAACTACTTAATATTTCTGGATGAGTAGAGCCACAATTATTATTAATATTAGTACCATTTGGAGTATTATTTATTATATGATATTTGGAACCTAATTTAGAAAAGATATATTCGCATACTTTAGAAGAAGCTCCATTAGAGGCATCTATTCCTATATTTAAATTATTATAGTTAACATTATTATTATATTTATTTAATGAATCTAATAAATGATTACCATAATCTTTTATTACATCTCTATTATCTAAAATTATACCTCTTTTAGTACTGGAATATTTTATATTGTCAAATATTAAGTCTTCAATATTTGATTCTAAGTCATCTGATAATTTATAACCTTCTTTGTCAAATATTTTGATACCATTATATTCATAAGGATTATGTGAAGCACTAATAATAATACCTAAATCATAATTATAATATTTTACTAAATATGATATACCTGGTGTTGGTATTAAACCAGCATCTAATACTGAAATACCACATGATAATAGTTCTTCTTTTAATGTACTTAATATCATATCAGCAGATTCTCTTCCATCATTTCCTATTATAACTTTAATGTCTTTATCTTTCCTATTAAATATATAGGCGATAGCACTTGCTACTTTGATAACCAATTCTTTAGTTATATCCTTGTAGGCTATACCTCTTATACCATCTGTTCCAAATAATCTTTTCATATTCTATCCTTTCTCTATGATGTTATTTTCATCTTTCATAATACTATTACTTGGTATTACTCCCCTTACTCTTGTTAAAGGATATATATTTGTATTACATCCTATGATAGTGCCTGGATATAATACACTGTTACTTCCTATATTAACATTATTACCTATTATAGATCCTAACTTAATCATATTTGTATCTATACCTCTAATTACAATATTACTCTCATCATTCTTTAAATTACTTAGGATTACTCCCGCTCCTAGATGAGAATGATAACCCAGTATAGAGTCTCCAACATAATTAAAGTGTGGTATTTGACTATTATCAAATATAATGGAGTTTTTTACTTCAACACTATTTCCTATTACACAGTTATCTCCAATTATGACATTTCCTCTTAAATAGGCTCCTGGTCTTATTTCAGTATTCTCTCCAATTATACAGGGGGCTTTTATCGTAGATAATTTATCTATTTTAGTATTATTACCTACCCATATATTTTCTTCAATCATAGTATATTTATCTTTATCTAAAGAATTACCTATATCTATAATATTATCTTCTATCTTAGGTAATACTTCCCATATATAAGTAATATCTTTAAATAAACTATTTCCAACTGTTTTACTAATATCTATAATTTCCTCTAACTTCATAATATATATTCTCCTTATTACTTTATGTACTTAGTATATCATTTTTTAATTAAAAAGACAATCCTAGTATTAGGACTATCTATTTATATTACTTCTTTATGATTATTATACTCTTTACTTTTATATGATATTATTCCTTCATATGCTAATCTTGAATATAAGAAACATAATGGAATATTATTATCTTTACATATTTTTTCTCTTTCTAATGGATCTATTTTTACATTATTCCAAATATTGTCTGATATCATTTGATTTAATGCGAAATTATCCATTTCTTTTTCACTAGTTTCTTCATTATTTACCATTATTTTATTTTTTAATTTATTATAATCACTTTTAATATGTCCCATTTCGTGATATAGAGTAAAATAGAAACTAGCCTTTTCTTTAAAATATCTAGTTATATATATACACGGATTATTATTTTTTACCATAGTACAGCCTCTTATTTTAGTACCATTTAGTGCATTTTCAATTACTAGGTAAATACCATATTTATTAAATAGTCTAATTAATTCTTCTTCATTGAATTTCTTACTCTTCTAAAATCTATATTTTTATCTATAGTTTCAATATCATAACTATCTTTATTATTTATAATATCATTATTTACTAGCTCTCTTAGATCATAACCTGCTTCTTTTAATCCAAAAACTACTACATCAAAACATATTCCATATTCATCATTAGGATAGCCAGTACTATAATATTTACTTTTGTATTTTGGTTTAGTCTTTATATATTCTCTAACACTATTTAATATATCAGTTTGATCATCTATGCCATCATTATCTTTATCTATATTACTAATATAAGTATTAATATTAAAATCACTATTACTATATTTTCTATGTGGTATTATATTAAGTATATATAATAAATATATTATTCCTACTACTAGTGTTGCCACTATCATTATTACTTTTATTTTTTCATAACCATCTACTCTAAAGCAAGACTAATTAATTTATCTAATAACTCACTATAAGATAATCCTATACTTTCCCATAACTTAGGATACATACTTATCGTAGTAAATCCAGGCATAGTATTTATTTCATTTAATATTATTCTATTGGTATCTTTTTCTAAGAAGAAATCTACTCTAGATAGTCCAGAGCAGTCAAGAGACTTATATGCTTTAATAGCAGTTTTTCTTATTTTATTACTAATATCTTTATCTATATCGTCTGGTATTATTGTTTTAGAATTGTCTACATATTTGGCACTATAACTATAAAACTCTCCTTTAGGTAGTATTTCACCAAGAGGTGAAGCTTCTACTTCATTATTTCCTAATACAGCACATTCTATCTCTCTACCGATAATATTTTCTTCAATTAATATTTTGCCATCAAAGCCTGAAGCATATTCTATATTTTTAATTACCTCTTCTCTAGTATGAGCTTTATTTATTCCAACTGAGGATCCACTTCTTGATGGTTTTATAAAGACCGGTAGTGATAATTCAGTTTCTACAAGTAATGCAATATCTTGTAATGATAATTCTTTTTCATTAAATTTATTATCTATATAGATATATTTATCTCTTACTTTTTTGATATAAATGTACTTAGCATTTTCTATTCCTACCTTATCAAATATCATTTTTGCATATACTTTATCCATAACTAAAGAACTTGCTAATACTCTGCAGCCTACATAAGGTACTCCAAGTAACTCAAATAGTCCCTGAATAGTACCATCTTCACCATATAAACCATGTAAAACTGGAAAGACAACATCTAAGCTTCTTAAATAATCAAAGACATTATCTATTTTATTATCTTCTTTATACCATTCACCTTTTTTATCAATATATATTTTATATATATCGTATTTATCTTTATCTAAATTATCTATTATGCTTTTTGCAGAATTAATAGATACTTCATGTTCAGTGGATAAACCACCATATATTACACCTAATTTTATTTTGTTCATCTAATCACCTAATTAATTATATATTTTGGTATTTATTTATATCACTAATTATATCTTTTAATGTACTTATATTTATTGTTTGTCTGG
>CAKOQV010000045.1 GCA_934101345.1 uncultured Bacilli bacterium | reverse complement strand
GTGGGATAAATTCCAATTTATAACAAACTATCAAAAATTTCAATTTTACTATTGACTTTTAATAGTTAGTCACCTCATAATAAAAAAATAAGATAGCCATTACTTCTAAGCTGTCTTATATAATAATTTAAGCCTTTACATTAGTAACTGCTAGAACATTAATTGCTTGTAATCCTTTAGCAGTTTCGATAAGATCAAATTCAACTATTTGTCCTTCAGATAATGTTTTATAACCATCTTGTTTAATTGCAGAATAATGAACGAAAATATCTTCACTATTTGGATTGTCAATAAATCCATAGCCTTTGTCATTATTGAACCACTTAACTCTTCCTTGCATCCTTGCCACCTCACTTTTCTGTTCCTTCTTACAAGAATATTATAATATACTGCCCGGTGATTTTGCAAACAAATTAGTAAGACAAAAATCGATAAAAAATTCTTCTAAGTTGAACTTTACTGCAAGCAAGATAATCATAACATTATTTAGGACTATAAAAATTTAAAAATTGAATTTTAATAAAAAAATACTCCTGCCGATTATATAGTTAACTACAAGTAAATACCTAAAATAAAAATAAAAAAGTAGATTTCTCTACTTAATTTCAATATTCATAATTTCTAATATTCTATTTAAATCATTAACATTTTCAAAATAAATATTAATTTTTTTATTATCAACTTTAACTTTAGTACCAAGTATGTCTCTAAGTTCATTTTCTACGTTAGTATAATCAGTATTTCTTTCTCTTCTGGTTATAGGAACTCTCTTCTTAATTTCCTCATCCTTACTTATTTCTTCAATTTCATGGACACTAAGACCTTCGCTCATAATTTTTTTAGCCAAATCAGTAATTTTACTTTCATCTTCCATTTTAGATAAAACTCTAGCATGTCCCATAGAAAGTTCGCCATTTAAAATCATTTTTTGAACTTCTTCAGGTAGATTTAGTAGT
This sequence comes from uncultured Bacilli bacterium, assembly GCA_934101345.1. Taxonomy (GTDB): domain Bacteria; phylum Bacillota_I; class Bacilli_A; order RF39; family UBA660; genus CAG-302. Next base: position 5,075 of record CAKOQV010000045.1, on the reverse strand, counting down.
CCCAAAGTATTGGTAATATGACTCCTACTTTTTCCTATTCTAAGAGCAAGATCCTCTTGCCTAATATCCAAGTTATCAATAATTCCCTTATAGGCCCAAGCAAGTTCAATAGCGGTAAGATTCTCTCTTTGAATATTTTCTAGTAGTGCAATTTCTCTCATTTCATCATCAGAAAAATCTTTTACAATAGCGGGTATTTTATCTAATCCTGCCATTTTACTAGCCCTAAGTCTTCGCTCACCTGCTATTAAATCATAACCACGAATTCCCTTTTTTACAATAATAGGCTGAAATACCCCATGGTTTTTAATTGATTCAGATAACTCTCTTAAAGCATCTTCATTAAAACTCTTTCTGGGCTGATAAGGGTTTGGCCTAATTTCATTAACAGAAATATCTTGAATTTCATTAGTAGTAGCATTTTCCATTATATTACTTTCAAAAGTATCAAAATCAAGAACTTCTGTTGAAAATAGTTCTTCAAGTCCCTTACCCAATGCTTTCTTCTTTTGTTCCATTTCTATCTATAACCTCCTTAGCTAAATTTAGATATGCTATAGTACCTTTATTTCTAGGTTCATATTCAAGTATAGGTTTACCATGACTAGGAGCTTCTGCTAGCCTTACTAGTCTTGGAATAATTGTATCATATACTCTTTCTTTGAAAAATCCTTTTATACTTTCAATAACCTCAACACCTAAATTAGTGTTAGAAAACATCGTAAGAAGAACTCCTTCAATATCTAAGTTAGGATTAACTTTTCTTTGCGCTAGCATTATGGTATTAATAAGCTGCATAATACCCTCAAGAGCAAAGTATTCACACTGAACAGGAATTAGAACAGAGTCAGCAGCAGCCAGTGCATTAGTAGTAAGAATACCAAGAGAAGGTGGACAATCAATAAATATAAAATCATAATTATCTTTTACCTTGGATAGCTCATCCTTTAACCTTGTTACCCTATTGAACTTAGCTCCAGTTTCTTTAGCCCTTCTTTCTAATTCAATAAGTTCCATATCTACTCCTGCTAAATTAAGATAAGCAGGAAGTAAAGATAAATTCTTACTTTTAGTTTTGATTATTGAATCAAAAATAGATTTCTTCATAGTAAGTACTTCATATATACTACTAGATATATCACCTTTATTTATTCCAACTCCAGTAGTCGCATTTCCCTGTGGATCTAAATCTACAAGTAATACTTTTTTATTTAAAACACCGAGTGAAGCAGCTAAATTAATACTAGTAGTAGTTTTACCTACTCCACCTTTTTGGTTTACGATTGCTATAATTTTTCCCATATAATGTCACCTTATTTTCCTCAAATATAATTGTATCAAAAAATATCGAAAAAAGGAAGTGGTTTTTTGTATTTATTTCACTTCGTACTTCGTTACTCAGTGTTTTCTGAAGCCTAAGGTCTTCAGAAAAATAATTTTTGGTTTTAAATTTAACAAATATTACAGCAAATTATATAAAAAACTATTATTGGTCAAATGAAAAGTTAAATGCAATTTTGAACAAGTAATTGCAACTTTATACCAAGAAATAAAAAATCAAGGGTCTAGATGAACTCACTTGCGTTCGCCCTTAATTTTTCCTTTAAATACTAGATTATTTGACAAGAAATAATAATTATGTTAGAATACATAGCCGAAATGAGGGGAAATATTTATGATAAAAGATATAAAAAACAAAAGTGAATTTGAAAATCTAGTGGAAAAAATAAAAACTTGTTTAGATTGGTACAGAAAAAGAAATTTTGACGATAAAGTATATAAGTTATATCTTGCCAATGGAGAAAGGATTAATGTTATTTTTCCAAAACAAACAATAGCCCATTTATTGGGTATTAAAACAGAGTATTTAAAATCAACAAAATTATTAAAGGGTAAAAGCAGTTATGAAATACTTGAAGAAATATGTGCGGACCCATATAAAATATGTAAGTTAGTTAGTGAGGGACATTTAACATATAGTTCATTTATTTCACCTTATGCAGATGATAAGGTAGATAATTTTATGAATAATTGTGGAATAAATGATATAAATAGTATTGAATTTATATGTTCTTACATTAAAGAATATAGTTTTATAACTGGCAAACAACAGCTTGAAGGAGATTACTATATATGTTATAGGAAGACAGACGGACTATTAATCTTAGGGCTTAAAAAAGAAGGCAGATATTACCAACCAATGACTAATAGAATTATTGATTTAAATGACAAAGAATCTAAAGAATTTTTAGGTCAATTACTTACTAATCAGCACATAACTACATTATCGACAATAATGTTAGGAAATGAATATGGAGAAAGCAAAAAAATATTCTACAATAATGAAGAAAAGATAAAAAAAGTAAAAACACTTAATGCTTATAGTGAAGAATATGATGCCACAGTAGAAGTTGGTAAAGATTATATGTTCATACTAGAAAAATTTAGTAAATTATATAACTTCAGTAAAGAGTTAGATGATATTTTGACATTTATATCAAATACAATGCAAAATAAATGCCCAGTAAACTTATCAAAATTACAAAAAAAGAATGTAACATTATCTGAAAGTATGATTAGTATGATAAATGCATATAATTTATCATTAGAAAAAGAATTAACATCAGAGGGAGCAAATATATATGCAAAAAAAGCTAAAGAAGAACGCGATAAACTACGTGAAGAATTTATAAAAATTCAAACTGAACTTGCCGCAGCAATTAGTGTTAATGAAAAACTAGTACAGGAAAATAAAAAATTACAAGAAGATAATCAAAGATTACAAGAGGAAAACAAAGCTTATGGTGATAGAGAAACAAGAATAATAAAAATATTAACTAGAGAAAATGATGTTAATGATGAACAAAATCATTAAAATTTCTTGACATAAACAAAATAAAACTATATAATAAAATAGCATTTGACTTGGAGGTGTATTATATAATGAAAAGAACTTATCAACCTAATAACAGAAAAAAAGCCAAAAAGCATGGTTTCTTTGCTAGAATTAAAGGTAATGTTTTAAAAAGTAGAAGAAATAAAAAAAGAAAAAAATTATGTGCATAATTTTGTTTTCTTTTTTATTTTTTTATATCTAATTTAATATGAAAAAGATAGAAATAATAAAATCATCAAGAGAATATACTGAAATAATTAACACTAATATTTGTAGAAGAAGCAAATATTTTAGTATCTATTATCGTAAAACTGATGATGAAAATAAATATGGTATTACTATTCCTAAAAAGACAGGAACAGCAGTAATAAGAAATAAAATAAAGAGAAGGGTAAAAAACATTATTGATAATAATAAAAATATAGTGCAAAAAGGCTATGACTATGTTATAATTGTTAAGAAAGGTATAGTGGATTTAACATACCAAGACATGGAAAAAGAATTGTTAAAACTACTAAGTATAGGTGATTAATTTGAAACAAGGAAAAAAAACATTTAAAATAGTACTAATTATCCTAAGTTTAGTTATGTTAACAGGATGTACTAAAACATTAACAGGAGAAGATAAAAAAGCTGTAAAATATGAAGAAACTGGTAAAGCATTGACTGAAAATATTCTTTGCAAACCTACAAATAAAAATGTAATAGAACTATACAAAGAAAATAAAGTTGATGTTGATAAACTACCAAGTTGTGAAAGCTTTAAACCTTTTTCTGAGTATGAAGGACTATGGACAACAGTATTTGTAAAACCGCTTGCTTGGGTAATAATAAATATTGGCGTGCTTTTAGGTAAAACAGGTCTAAGTAAAGGATTGGCAAATGGATTTGCTATTATTCTATCTTGCTTAGCAATAAGATTAATACTATATCCATTTACTAGAAAAACTGCAATGCAGTCAGAAAAAATGAAAGAAGTTCAGCCACAATTAGAAAAGCTAGAAAAGAAATATAAAGATAAAACAAGTGAAGAAGATCAAAAGATGAAAGCACAAGAAATGATGGTAATTTATCAAAAAAATAAAATAAATCCATTATCAAGCTGTTTATTATCATTCATTCAAATACCATTATTATTTGCCTTTCTTGAGGCAATAAATAGAACTCCAGTAATATTTGAAAATAAATTCTTCAAGTTAGATATGGGAACTACAATATCACATGGAATAATGTCAAAGACATGGTATCTATATGTACTACTATTTGTTATTATTCTTGCAACATCATATCTATCATTTAGAAAAACATTAAAAGATCAAACTGGAATGGCTAAACAAATGAAAAGTACAATATATATCATGCTTGCTATGATAGTTATAGCATCATTTAGTTTACCAGTAGCTCTTGGTTTATATTGGATAGCATCATCATTATTTACAGTGGCTCAAAACTTAATTGTTGAAAGAAAGAAGGCAAAGAAGTAATGAATAAGTATTATTTTGAAGGAAAAACACAGGAGCAGGCAATTAATCTTGCACTATATGAACTAAATATATCTGAAGACGATTTAATAGTAAATAATGTTGAAGATAAAAGTAGTTTACTAAAGAAGAATGTTAAAATAGAAGTATTAAATATAAAAGAAATAATTTCATTTATCAAAGATACATTAAATAAAATAACTGAGTTAATGGGAGCTAAATCAAATCTTGAAGTAAAAAGAAGAGAAAAAAGTATTTCAGTTACAATATTCTCTGAAAATAATGCCATACTTATTGGTAAGAATGGTAAAAATGTCGCAGCTCTTCAATTACTAATAAGACAAATGGTAAATTCAAAATTAAAAGAGCCATTATCAATTATTATTGATGTTGGAAATTATAAAGAAAAAAGAGCAAGAAGTATTGAGTACTTAGCTAAAAAACTAGCAAGAGAAGCATACAAAACAAAAACAGAAGTAACTATGGATAGTATGAATTCTTATGAAAGAAGAATAGTACACGAGGTCCTAGCGAATGACAAGTATGTTTATACAGAATCAATTGGTGAAGAGCCAAATAGAAAAGTAGTAATTAAATTAAAAGAAAGTAAATAAGTGTAAAATTGAAGTTGTAAAATAAAAGTAGACACAAAAAAGATGTGTTTACTTTTTCTTTGGTATAATTTAGTAAAGGAGATG
>CAKOQV010000044.1 GCA_934101345.1 uncultured Bacilli bacterium | reverse complement strand
ACTGTTGAAGATTATATAAATGCAATTATATATGATCATAATTATTTAAGACCAAGTTATGCGTTAAACTATAAAACCACAATTGAGTATAGAACTCAACTAGGGTTTAAATAAAATCTTTTTACTGTCTACTTTTTGTTGACAAGTTCAAAATAAGTGTAAAATACTTTCTTTTTTTATTTATATTGTAAAAATCAAATGACAATTAAGACAGAATGTGATAAAATACTACCAGAGAAAGAAGGAGTATTATGGAAGATACAATCGCAGCTATATCAACAACTACAGGAGTAGGAGCAATATCAATAATAAGGTTAAGTGGTGAAGAAGCACTAAAAATAACAAATAAAGTGTTTACGAAAGATTTGACAACTGCGGCATCACATACTATTCATTATGGATATATTAAAGATGGTAATGAAAAAATAGATGAAGTTCTAGTAAGCGTAATGCTAGCGCCAAAAACATTTACAAGAGAAGATGTAGTAGAAATAAATTGTCATGGTGGAATAGCAACGACTAATAAAGTCTTAGAATTATTACTAGATAATGGTGCCAGACTAGCAGAGCCAGGAGAATTTACTAAAAGAGCCTTCTTAAATGGAAGAATAGATCTTCTTGAGGCAGAGGCTACAATGGATTTAATATCATCAAAATCAGAAACAGCCAGAAAAATATCAATAAACACACTAACTGGTGAGACATCTAATCTAATCAAAAGTCTTCGTAGCGATTTAGTTCAAATTATCAGTAATATTGAAGTAAATATTGACTATCCAGAATATGAAGATGTTGAAGATATGACTAATGATAAAGTGCTTCCGAATATCAAAAAATTTAGAGAAAGACTAGAAAATATTATCAAAAAATCTGAAGACAGTAAAGTAATTAAAGAAGGTATAAAAGTAGGAATAATAGGTAAACCAAATGTTGGTAAAAGTAGTCTCCTAAATGCACTTATTGAAGAAGAAAAAGCAATAGTTACAAATATTCCCGGAACTACAAGAGACATAGTGGAAGGAACTATTGTTCTTGGTGGAATAACATTAAATATAACAGATACTGCCGGTATTAGAGAAAGTAATGACCTAGTAGAGATGCTAGGAGTCTCAAAAAGTCTAAAGATAATAGATTCGTCAGACTTAGTAATATTTATACTAAATAATAATGAAGAATTATCGGATGAAGAAAAAGAATTATTAAACAAGTTAAAAGACAAAAAGAAAATAATTATAGTAAATAAAATCGATTTAGAAGGTAAATTGGACAAATCATTATTAGGAGATTATATAGAAATATCCGTAAAAGAAAATATTGGAATAGATAAAATAAAAGACAGAATAAGAAAACTATTCAATATAGGACAGCTTTCATCTAATGACTTAACATATTTATCAAATGCTAGAACTATATCATTATTAAAAAAATCACTAACTATAATAGATAGCACTATTAAAGAAATAAATGATAATAGCCCAATAGATATAGTAGAACTAGGACTAAGAGATGCATGGAATACTCTTGGTGAGGTAATTGGAGCAACATATAAAGATGAATTATTAGATGAATTATTTTCTAGATTTTGCTTAGGAAAGTAGAGTGATAACATGAATTATGAAGTAATAGTAGTAGGAGGAGGACACGCCGGATGTGAAGCTGCCCTTGCATCCTCTAGAAAAGGACATAAAACCCTTTTAGTAACAGGAAATATAAATAACATAGCCACGATGCCGTGTAATCCATCAATTGGCGGATCTGCAAAAGGAATAATTGTAAGAGAAATAGATGCTCTAGGAGGCTCTATGGGTGAGGTGGCGGATGCAACTCTTATTCAGATGAAGATGTTAAATTATGCTAAAGGCCCCGCAGTAAAATCATTAAGAGCCCAAGCAGATAAAATAACATATCCTAGAGAAATGTTAAAAGTATTAAGAAGTGAAAAGAATCTTTCTATAAAAGAAGGAATGGTTGAAGACCTAATTGTCAAAGATAATACAGTCCATGGTGTAGTACTAGATACAGGAGAAAACATAATATCAAACATTGTTATCTTAACAACAGGAACATACCTAAAATCCGATATTCTAGTAGGAGACACCCGTACCAGAAGTGGTCCACATAATGAAAGACCATCTATGCATTTATCTGACAACTTAAAAAAATATGGTTTTAACATCCTAAGATTAAAAACAGGAACACCACCAAGAATTGACAGAAGTACCATTGACTTTACTAAAACACAAAGAGAGGATGGTGACAAAGAAGCTTACACATTCTCACATACTAATCCTCCAGTTTATGATGTAAATAACCAGGAGCCCTGTCATTTAATATACACAACAGAAGAAACTAAAAAAATAATTCTAGATAATCTAAATAAATCAAGTATGTATGGTGGATTAAACGACATAACAGGAGTAGGACCAAGATACTGTCCTTCAATTGAAGATAAAATAGTAAGATTTAGTGATAAAGAAAGACATCAGTTATTCTTAGAACCAGAAAGCAAGTATTATGATGATATTTATCTTCAAGGATTTTCAACAAGTATGCCAAGAAATATCCAAGAAGAAATGGTACATAGTCTTCCTGGCCTAGAGAAGGCTAAGATATTAAGATATGCCTATGCTATAGAGTATGATGCTATTTATCCAACACAGATAAAACCAAGCCTAGAGACAAAAGTATTAAATAATCTCTTTACCGCCGGTCAAATAAATGGCACTAGCGGTTATGAAGAAGCCGCTTGTCAAGGATTAATCGCTGGTATTAATGCCGGTCTAAAACTAGAAGGAAAAGAACCATTAATATTAAAGAGAAATGAAGCTTATATAGGAGTATTAATAGATGATTTAGTAACTAAAGGAACCAAAGAACCATATCGTATGTTAACTTCACGAGCAGAATATCGTCTTTTACTAAGACATGACAATAGCGACTTAAGATTAACTGAGTATGGCCATAATGTTGGATTAGTAACAGGGGCAAAATACCAAAAGTTTAAAGAAAAGAAACAAAATATTTTAGAATTAATAGAAAAATTAAAAGAAATAAAAATAACTGTGGATAATGAAAAGAGAAGAGTAACAACTACTGTATATGATTACCTAAAGAATCCAACAGCCAAGTTAGAAGAACTAAACAAAGTATTTAATCTAAATCTAAATTATTCCAAAGAAGTACTTGAAGAAGCAGAAATACAAATAAAATATGAAGGATATATCAAAAAAGTAGAACGTGAAGCCGATAAGATGCTTAAAAATGAAGAAAAACAAATACCATTAGATATAGATTATGATAAAGTACCTAATCTAGCTAGTGAAGCAAGACAAAAATTAAAAGAAGTAAGACCATTAAACATAGCTCAGGCTATACGTATTAGTGGTGTTAATCCGGCAGATATATCAATATTATTAGTATATTTAAGGAAGTTTTATAATGTCTAAAGAAGAATTTATAATTAAAGTAAAAGAGCTTGGCTTAGTTCTTACTGATAAAGAATTACATAGTTTAGATAGATACTATCAAATACTAAAAGAAGAAAATAGTAAGTATAATTTAACTAGAATAATTGAAGAAGAAGAAGTATATTTAAAACATTTTTATGATAGCCTAACAATAACAAAAGTTGTAAATATAGATAATCAGAGTATTTGTGATTTGGGTTCAGGAGCAGGCTTTCCTGGTTTAGTATTAGCAATATGTTTTCCAAATGCCAAATTAACTTTAATAGAAGCAAATGGTAAGAAATGTCATTTTTTGAATATAGTAAAAGAATCTTTGAATCTAGATAATGCAACAATAATAAATACTAGGGTAGAAGATTACTCTAAGAAAAATAGAGAAGTATTTGATATAGTGACAGCACGAGCAGTAGCTCCATTAAAACATTTGTTAGAATATGGAATTCCTTTAGTAAAGGTAAATGGTTATTTTATAGCAATGAAGGCTAATACTGAAAATGAAGAAATAAATATAGTTAACTACTATAATAAGTTAGATATTAAAGAAGAATCTAGAGTTATATTTAATTTACCTAAAGAAAATAGTATTAGAACTATAATTAAATATTTAAAGCTAAAAGAGACAAGTTCAAAGTATCCAAGAAGATATTCTGAAATTATTAAGAAAGATATATAGTGCAGTATTATATATCTTTTTATTTCCACTTGAGCCAAAGGTCTCAAGTGGCTTGATAGAGCCTAGGTCTCTATCAAGAACAATTTTGGCAAAAGCACTTGAAAAATAAGTACTTTTATGGTACACTAGTGCTGATTTTTGAGGGGAGTTAAATATGAATACAGGATTAAAATATTTAGAAAATAAAAAATTAGAATATTATAGTAGAAAAGAATTAATACCAAGAAAAGTAGTTAGAGCACCATTAAAAGGAGTTCTTAAGGTAGCCACTAAAGGTAAAATGATTATAGATGAAGGAAGAAGACCAAAGGAAGTCTTAGAAAAAAAGAAACCATATATATTTGTATCTACCCACTATCATTCCGAAGATATAATAACTAATTTAAGAGCACTAGATAGACAAACATATGCCCTAATAGGAACAACATACCAATTAGAACACAATCTAAAAATGTATGGCGCATGGATGAATGGTATTGTCTATGTTGATAGAAGAAATCAAAATAGTAGAAAAGAATCTTTAAAAATAATGAAATGGTTATTGGAACAAGGAGTAAGTGTCCTAATATATCCTGCAGGTGGATGGAATAATACTGAAAATCTATTAGAACAGCATATTTTCTCTGGAGCCTATAAGTTATCAGTAGAAACCGGTATAGAAGTAGTACCATTATCTAACTTTTTAGTGCCAGAAACAAATACCATTCATATAAGTTTTGGCAAGCCATTACAATCTTATCAATATAGCAAAGAAGAAGCAAATGAAGAAATAAGAGATTCAATGGCTACATTGATGTTTGAGCAGATAAAAGAATATTCTGTACCAATAAAAAGAGCAGAGCTTCCAGAAAATTATCATGAAATGTTTTTAGAAGAGAGAAGACAAGAATATTTTAAATATAAAACAAAATGGCCAGCGGACCCAGAAGAATTTACTGATGCAATCACCGAAGAATTAACTGTGTATAAACCTAAGAATATAACTCGCCCAGAGGATATAGTTACAGAAGAAAATGCATATCTATTCAAATGGCTATATGATAAAGAAGAAGAAAAAAAATACGATTTCAAAACTTATATGCTAAAAAAAGGGCCATTAAAAAGATAGTAAAGAAAAGAAAAAAATCTTTTCTTTTTGTATGCAATATGCTATAATTTTAATGAAGATAGGTGATAAAAATGTCATTAGAATTTGAAATACCTTTAGTATCGTTAATCTTTATTTTAATACTAAACATTGTGTATTTTTCAAAAAAACGTGCAGATTTAGAAGAAAATAAACCATATAAAGTAATACTAATATCATCACTAATCGTAGCAGCTATAGATACAGTAATACATATAATATGCTCTGCAAATACATTTGAAAGTATCGTAAATAATTATTATACTTTGCTTAATTATTTAAATAAAATACTATCAAGCTTATTTTCAGTTATCTTTTCAAATTTATTCTTTTATACATTATTAATAACATATGATAAAGTAAGAAAAAATCCTAAAAAGATATCAACAATCTTAATTATAGCAAATATTGTATTCTCAGTAATAATGTTATTCACAAATATCAAACTAGTAGATGCCAAAGTTGCTACTAATGTAACAGGTGCAACAACAATGCTTGGGTATGCAATGGTAGCAATAATGCTAACAGGATCTTTACTGGTGGCACTAACAAATATTAAAAAATTAGATAAAAGATATTTACCAATCTTTATAGTATTCTTACTTCTAGTAATATTATATTTCTTTTCACTATTAATTCCAGGAATGATTATATATGACTTAATATTAGCTTTAATGTGCTATATTATGTACTTTACCATAGAAAACCCTGATATGAAAATGTTAGATGAAGTTCATAAGGCTAAAGTAATAAGTGATAATGCTAATGAAGAAAAAACACTATTTTTGTATAATATGACAAATGAGATAAGAGGTATAAC
>CAKOQV010000043.1 GCA_934101345.1 uncultured Bacilli bacterium | reverse complement strand
CCTAAGGTCTTAAGAGGCATAACATAGCCTAAGGTCCATGTTATGATAGTTTTTTTAATTCTTTTTGCTTTTGGATGTTTGTTTCTATTGATACTCTTTGTACTAAACCTAAAGCTATCATTAAACATATTGTATATGAACCTCCATAGGATAGAAATGGAAGTGGTACTCCAGTTAATGGTATTACTCCTGTTACTCCGAGTAAATTTATCATTATATGAAGAAGCAAATAAACAAATACTCCATAACATATTAGACTGTTTTTTAAATTACTTGCTCTTCGGGCTATTTGAATTATTCTAAATAATACAAACATATATATTAAGATTATGATTATACCCACTATTAAGCCACATTCTTCTACAATAATAGGAAATATAAAGTCAGTATAGGATTCTGGTAAATATAAATACTTTTGAGTAGAACCTCCCAGTCCTTGGCCTTTTATACCACCATTCTTAAAAGCTATAAAACTATTACATAACTGATAACCGGTTTTTTCTTGATATCTATCACAAGGATTAAAATAATTAAATCTATCTAATTGATATGACTGAAGAAATTTACCTCCTGCGACTACGAGAATTAGGACTACGAGAAGAATACCTCCGATAAAGATTTTATTGAAGATACTTCTACTTTTCTTTTCCATAGGAGCAGCATAGAACATAGCAAGGGCTATTAAACCAATTATAACAGCAGTTCCCATATCTGGTTGTAAGGCTACTAATACCGCTATTATGACAACAAATATCATTGGTTTAATTATATTCCATTGATTGTCTAATTTATCTTTATTTTTTGAGTAATAAACTGCTAGGTATATTATTATTATTATTTTAGCAAATTCAGAAGGTTGAATAGCAAATGGTCCTATTTTATACCAACTGACCGCTTGGTTAGCAACATGCCCATAGAATATTAATCCTACTAGAGCTAATATTATTATACCTAGTAGTACTTTATCTAATTTTTTATAATTTTTAGTAGGAAATATAATTGCAAAGAAAAAAGTAATTAATCCTATTCCCAAAAATATAGCTTGTCTAACAAAGTAATGATATGGACTATAATTATATCGCATATATGATTCCATAGATGAAGCACTAAGTATCATTATAAGACCAAAAATAAAAAAGATAATAGTTATTATTAATAATGGTTTATCTAATTTTGATAATATTTTCTTCATATCATCCCATCCTTATTATAATAATAGCATATTTTTATCTTTTTTTAAATCTATTTTTTATTAGTTTACATATTTTATCTATTTTTAACTATATTTATTATTGATATTTTTTAGTTTAGACTTAGTAATAAATGATACTAAGTATATATTCTTTTGCTTATATATGATACAATAAAATGAATTATTTTTAGACCTTAGGCTAAAAATAGCACTCTAAGATTATAAGCTTAGAGTGAATATATTATTTTTTTAGTATAACTAATGAAGTGTTATTTATATCTATTTTCTTTATTAATTCTAAAAATTCTTTCATATTTAAACTATCAATTATCTCAATAGGATTATCCTCTAAATGTTTATTATAAATAATATTATCAATAATGATATCTCCTACTGCTTCAGCATTTTCATAAGCAAATACTTCATTACTTATAAGTACTTTTTTCTTTCTATTAAAGTCTTCTTCATTTATCTCTATATTATTTAATTTATCTTTTATTTTGTTAATGTAGTCATCATACTTATTAGTTTCATTCATAAGTGATATTAAAATATGGGTATCACAGTTAATTAAATTAACATAAGTAGTATTATTAATAATATCATCTTTCTTTAATGTCTCATCAAACTCTGATGTTTCATCAAAAAGAATAGTAAATAAGATATATAAATATAAATGTAATTTTCTTCTGGTAAGCTTAATATCTTTTACTGGTAATTTTATAGTATAAGCTATTTTAGGTATATTAGTTTCTACCTTAACTATTTCTTTTTCTTTGACTACATTATCTTCTTCAGTAAATTCTTTTATCTTGATAATACCTTCTCTAGAAAATTCTTTCTTTCTTTGATTTTCTTTAATAGCATTCATTATTTCTTCTGGATCAAAATTACCTGTAATAACCATAAACATATTGGAAGGATGATAAAAAGTATGATAGCAAGTCTCTAAATCTTCTTTTGTTATACTTCTTATATCTTTGGTAGTACCAATAATACTATCTTTATATGGATTAGTTTTTAGAGTATTCTTTCTTATTTTTTCTTCAAGAATACTCATTGGTCTATCATCATACATATGAATTTCTTCGGATATTATATCTTTTTCATTTTCTATTGATTCATCAGTTAGATAGATATTTTGAACATAATTTAGTAAATATTCTATATTTTCTTTTAATGACTCGGTAGCATAGAACAAATATGTTGTATTTTTAAATGTTGTATAGGCGTTACAGACTGCTCCACTTCTAGCAAAGAATTCCATTGGTTGTGGATCTTCTTTCTGGGCAAATACTTTATGTTCTAAAAAATGGGCTATTCCTTTAGGAAAAATGGTCATTTTATCACTATTTATTGGTACAAACTCGTTATATACTGAACCATATTTAGTAGTAAAAGTAACATAATTAGAATGAACTGTATCTTTTGTATATAAGTATACTTCTAGTCCGTTATCTAATTTTTCATAAAAGATATCTTCTTCTACGCCTTTAATTCTAATCTTCTTCATGTTCTTCCTCCTTATCTTCTAGAGTAAGAATGGTATGAAGACTAACTTTCTTACTTACTTTTATTATGTCTTCTTTAGTAATTTTACTAAAATTATTTATTCTTTCTTCCATATCATCTGAACCTACAAGTACTCTAGATAATGCTGTGTTTATTATACCCATCGGAGTATCTGATGATGCTTTAATTGAGGATAAAATAGTATTTCTAGATGACTCTATTAATTCATCTGATACTTTACCATTATTTATATCTTTTAAACATCTTCTAATTAATTTAATAGCAGGTTCAATATTTTTCTTTTCTACTCCGGAATTAATTAAAAGAATATTATCATAAGCCTTTACACCTGAATTTATGTAGTAGCAGTAGCCTTTATCTTCACGAACTCTACTAAAGAGTACTGAACTAGAAGACCCTCCGAGTATTTCACTATATAATTTTATAGTATATTTTCTTTCAAAATCAGTTAAATTATTTAAACTACATAGTAGTACTAATTGGGACTGACTAACTTTGTCATACTCGTGATATTTTACTATTCTCTTTCTTGGAACTAGTTCTGGAATTATAAGATTTTTATTTTCTTTTTTAAAAGTATTTACTTTAAAATATTCTTTAAATATTTCCTTCATCTCATTAGAGGAGAAGTCTCCTAATACAAAGATGTCTATTTGATCTTCACTTATTACTTTCTTATAATAGTCATATAATTCTTTACCTGTTATATCATCTAAATCTTCTTTTTGACCATAAGGGTTATATGAATATGGTTTATCTTTTATTTTTTCCATTAATTTCAACATAGAATATTTAATTTTATTATCTTTAAGGCTATTTATTTCTTGATATAGTCTATTCTTTTGTTTATCGATATTAATAAATCTACCTTCTTTTACATAAGGATCAAATATTAGACTTAGGAAAAAGATAATTGATTCTTTATTCATATCTGCTTCGGTATACTTTTCATTTAAAAATTTGGTTTGAAATGATAAATCACTAAATTTACCTATTCTAGATATACCGGAAGATATTTTTATATCATATAGTCTTTCACTTTCTATGATTAGTTCTCTTTCGGTTTTATAATTATTATTGGAATCTAGTAATATCATCTTTAATAGGTTTCTTTTAGTGATTTCATCTTCTTTTATCGCACGATAAAAGTTAACATCTACTGATATTGTTTTAAATTTATTTGTTTTAATAAAATGTAGGTTATATGCTCCCATATTATGTGATTCAATATTCATAATTCACCTCTCCCCCTATATTATATCCTAGTTTTATATTTTTAAACAGGTTTCTAAAGCTAAAGTTATTAAATTATCAAGACCTTGTTCTCTTTCTAGACTAGATAACTTATCACTTGATAAAAAGCTGTCACTTACCATTAAAATGGTACTAGCTCTTTTACTAAGTAATTTGGCATTAGTAAATAAAGCAAATGATTCCATTTCTACTCCTAGTACTGAGTATTTACTTACCTTATCTTTGAAATCATTATTCTGCTCATAAAAGACATCTGATGAGTATATATTTCCCTTGTTAATTTTTATATTCATTTTAGTCGCAGTCTCCTCTATGGCATTATTTAATTCAATGCTGCCATTAATATTAATGTTTGGATAATTACATAAAAATTTACCATAATTAGAATTAGTAACTGAGCTTGTTACTAATATTATGTCTTTTAAATTTAAATTAGTATATGCTCCCATGGTTCCAATTCTAATTATATTATTTACATCATAGTCTTTAAACAATTCATAAGAGTATATTCCCATACTAGGATTACCCATTCCTGATGGAAACACTGTTATTTTTTTACTTTTATAATATCCTGTGTAGCCAGTCATTCCTCTAACATTGTTAATAAGCTTTGCATTTGCTAAGAACTTTCTAGCTATATATTCACATCTTTTGGGATCACCAGGCATTAATACAGTTTCCGCTATATCGTCTTTATTACTTTCAATATGTACACTCATATTAGTCACCTTATTTTTCTATTATTTTTCTATACTTATGCTATATGTTTTAATACTGTCTAAAGTTAAAGTATCATTTAAAGCAAATTCTACTTTAAATTCTTTATTTTCTTCTAATTTATTAGTATCATTAAACTCATACTTTTCTTCAGTTAACTTAGTATCATTATCTCCATATAGAGTTACTGTAACGGACATATTTTTATTTTCACTAGTGGTAGTTATATTTCCTGTGAAGAAAATTGATGTATCATTTTTTTCTATTTTTATATTATCTATCACTTCAGTATCTAATTTTAATATATAATTTTCTTTAGATAAATCTACTTTAGTAACAGCAGTATAAGTATCATTATTTTCTATATCTATACTCTTTGTTGTATTTACATATACAAGTATATTATTGTCTGAAGTAACATATCTTATACCATTAATAGGATTATTTTCATCTACTTTACTTAGAGTATTTCTGCAGGCGTCTTCAGTATTTTTATAATATACACATATTATATTAGCTACTTCTTTATAGATATCCTCTGCGACTAGTCTGTTATCATCATTCATAGTAAACTCTAGTTCTGTACCTATGGCATTAACATTTAAATTAATTAATTTATCATCTTTTTTATAATCTATCACTAATGTAGTACCATTTACTTTAGAACTAAAGATTACATTATCATTTGAATATCTATTGGCTAGAGTACTATTATTAAGACTATTAGAAATATCATTTAGTGTTATATAATTATTAGTATGTTCTTCTGGAGTGGTAGTGTCATCCTTTTTTATAAATTTTAAATATAAAATAAATAATATTGCACCAAGTAAAAATATTAATAATATATAAGCAATTATTGTATCTACTTTCTCTCTCTTTCTAATTTTTTCGTTAATCATCATTTCTTGTTCATTCATTTTTATTACCTCTTTTCTTTCTTTATTACTTTTTAATTTTAGTTTTTCTATTAATCATGCTATAATCTTACTCACTAATGGTTACATTAATTGTCCCTGTAAGCTTCTTATTCATCATATTGGTATTATTTTCAACATTACCATCTATATAGATTATAAATTCATAATCTACCCTACTGGCACTTAAAGTATCACTGTAAATATTAATTGTGCTATTAGCACTTGCAACAGAAAAGTTTCCAGAAGTAACTTCAGTTCCATCTTTTGTTAGAACATATTTAAAGTTATTACTTTTTAACTCTTCTGATATACTTGATATATTTAAACTTATGGTATATCCAATGTTAGTACTCAATGCATTTTTGTTTTTGATGATGGAAAATGTTGTATTTTTTCCATCTCTTGGTGTAAATACAGGAGATAAATCTACGGCATTTATGCTATTTCCTTCATCAAATACAACATCTGCTGCTTCTCCTACTGTTAAAATCATTCTCGTGGAATCAGAACTAGACCAAGTAAGCCAAGCATAAGTTCCTGTAGCTATTAATAATATAAATATTAGTATGAATATTATAATTAAATATTTATTGTGTACTATTTTTTTTAGCATAATAAAATACTCCCTTCAATTACTCTATAACAAGTTTACTATAAATTTATGGTTTTTTCAAGATATTTTAGGTTTTTTAAAAACAAAAGACTTTCTGTTAATGTAAAATAGAAAAATTATTTGATTTACATATTTAAATATTAATGATATAATAAAAAAAATGAGAGGAATGATAAAGTGCAAGAAATAGTACAAAAGATTATTGATTTATTTGGTAGTGGTATTGCTAAAGAAATTGCTGTATTTGTTATTTCAATGTTACCAATATTAGAATTAAGAGGAGGATTACTTGCTGCTTCGATTATAGGAATGGACTTTATACCTGCTTATATTATAAGCATAATTGGTAATTGTTTACCTATTCCATTTGTTCTTATATTCTTAGACAAGATATTTAATTGGCTTAAAAAATTTAAAACTACTGAAAAGATTGTTGTTAAATTAGAAAAAAAGATATTATCTAAAAAAACGCAAATTGAAAAGTATGGATATTTAGGACTACTTCTATTTGTTGGCATTCCACTTCCTGGAACTGGTGCTTGGACAGGGGCTGGACTTGCTGTACTTCTAAGACTAGATAAAAAGAAATCTTCTATTGCTATATTCCTAGGTGTAATACTCGCTAGTATTATTATGAGTATTATATCTTATGGTATATTAGATAAAATAATAAGATAAAAGTATAGAGTTTTTATTTCTATACTTTTTTTAATTTATATTATCAAATGTAACTTTACCTAGGTAACCATCTTGAAGATCTTTTATTACTCTTTTGTATACCCTATCATAATCTGTTTCATTATTACGAATGGCTCCTATTTTCTTGCCTATTTCATCTAAGATGTCTACTATATCATTGATATTGGTAATACTATATCTATTTTTAATACTATCGGGATAGTCATTAAGCATTTTTTTTATTATATATATAGCAATATCTTCACTATCTAATACTTCTTCTTTAATTGCAGTCATACTGGCTAAGTTATATGCTACTTCTTCTTCATCTAACTTAGGCCATAATATACCTGGAGTATCTAATAATTCTACTTTATCATTAATTCTAATCCATTCTAGATT
>CAKOQV010000042.1 GCA_934101345.1 uncultured Bacilli bacterium | reverse complement strand
AGGTTTAACTCCTGCTTCAAGATCTTTTTTAAGAACGAATCTAGTTTGTGGCATTGTACCTTCATAAGCATCTACTAAAAGTAATACACCATCAACCATATTCATAATTCTTTCTACTTCACCGCCAAAGTCAGCATGACCAGGAGTATCTAGTATATTAATCTTATATCCATTATAATGAATAGAAGTAGTTTTAGCAAGAATAGTAATACCTCTTTCTCTTTCTATATCATTAGAGTCCATAGCTCTAACTTCAACTTGTTCATTATCCCTAAAAGTACCAGATTTCTTAAGCAATTGATCAACCAAAGTAGTTTTACCATGGTCAACATGGGCAATAATAGCAACATTTCTAATTTTCATAAAATACACCTTCTTTTTTCACAGTTTACAATTATATCACAAAAACATACATTTGAACATATTTTTTACTCATTTTCTTCAAAAACTTACCTTTCAGAAAAATCCAAGGTATTTTTCTGCCCTATCCAGCATAATTCTTAGTCTGTATAGGAATAACACTAAGATATCATATTCACGGTGAAAACTTTCTAACCAATACAAAAACAGTTAAAAAGAAGACACCTAGTATCCTCTTTAATTTAAATATATAGTTTAGGCTTATAGGCTTATATATAATAGACATTAGTTTAAGACTTATTTATAAGGCTTAAACTAACACTCTAAGACAATGACTTAGAGTGAACCTAAGCATTCTTATTATTCTTCTTATAATCAATAAAATCTAATATAATCATAACAATTATATATACTCCAACCACTTTAAATAATGTATACATAATACTCTTAGGTACAAATATAAGAAGTATACCAAGAATAATAGAAATAATAGACACAATCAAATTACCAGTAATCTTTCTATCAAAATACTTAGTAATACTACTCGTAGCCATAATAAATAATAATAAACTAACAAGTACCGGAAGCATCTCTAGAAATAAGAAACCACCATACTTAAATACAAACATAGCTACCCAAATACACATAATACCAATTATCAAACTAGAATAATCCCTACTAATATATTTCTTATCTATAACAAAACTAATTAATTGTACTACTGCAATAATAGCAAAAATAACAACAAACAAATAATTAATAGTACTAAGTAATTCTTCAGTAGCAAATATAAGTACAATACCAATAACTAATCCAAGTAAATAATAAAATACCTCTGAAACACCATTACTGCTTTTAGGTTTTTCAATCTTTTCAAGTACCACCACTTCATCTTTATTTTCTTCTTTTTTCTTTCTTCCCATTTTAACACCTTCCTCTATATCTATAATTATATACTAATTCATAACAAAAGGAAAGACTAAGTATTATCTTTCCTTTTTAAATAACTATTTAATTTAATGTAAGTAATATTCTGACTCATTTCATCAAATATATCATCTACTAGTACATACTCCATATACTATCCTCCTTTTTCTATAGGATAACACAAATTTATATACTTTACATCATATTCGACAAAACTTGTCAATATAAGACACTAACTCTTAGTAATTCTTATCTTAATTGTAGTAGTCTTAGCAAAGTAACTAGCCTTAACTTCGTCACCAGTAACATTAACTTTAACAGTATGTTCACCTTCACCCAATCCAGATAAATCTACTGTAGCCTTAATAGTAGTACTATCAATAGCATCAAGAACTTCTTGCGTACCCTTAACAATAACTGTAGTTTTAGAAGAATTTTCTCCCATAGCACCAGCCTTTAAGTTAGGACCCAAGTTAATAGCATCAATTTTAATATCATTAACCTCCATTGACTTTTCTTCACCAAGAGAAACCTTAACAGTAATAGTCTTCTCAGAAACTTCTCTTACACCTTCAGGTTTAGGTACAACCACCGTATAAGACTTACTATCAGATAAACCAGTTACATCAACTTCTATAGGAATATAAGATTCAGCATATTCACTAACAACACTCTGTTCTCCATAAATGCTAATCTCATTTACAGAAGAACTAATTGAACTAATAGCCTTACCAAAAGCAACATTTCCTTTAGGAATAATCTTTATTTTAGCAGTACTACTATAAGATTCAATATTAATTGTAGCAGTAACCCTCTCTGGTACTATTTCAACATCAACAACATTACCATATTTATCATAAGCTACAAGTTTAACATCTTTAAGAGTATTAACACCAGCAGTAGGATCAACAAGTTCACCAATATCTACAAGTGCTTTAACTGTAGCCACTTTATTAATATTATGAATAGATTTTTCATCTTCAGTACCCTTAATAATAACCTCTTCTTTATCAATAGTAACAGATTGTACAGATAACTTACTATCAAGTTTATCCTTATTTATAACATCCACAGTAATAGACTTAGTCGCAGATACTTTAGGATATACATTAACAGTAATTGAAGAAGGATCAAGTTTATAATTAACTGAATTAATTGGACTTTCATAATTAAGTTCTATCTTATGAGTGCCCTCTTTTAAATTAGATAAATCCGCCGTTACTTTACCAGTAGATAACTGTTTAGCTAAATATAAATCGACAGTTCTACCAATCAAAGTAACATCAGCAGTTTCAGGTAGTCCCTCAATAATATAAGCTTCTTTATTATAAGTAACATCCACTATCTGATTATGAAGAACTTCAGCAGCACTATCAATAACAGTGCTAGCCTGATTGTCTACATAAAAGAATATTAGTAATGATACAAGTAAAGATACAAAGATCAAAGTATTTCTCTTATTAAGCCACCTTTCAAACTTACCAGCTCCCTTATCAGCTTTTTCACCAATAAACATAGCAAACTTTGTAACCGGAGTAACAATAAATTTATCAATAAAACTACCTATCGTTCTAAATAAATTTCTAAAAAATTTAACAATTTTCTTAAGCGTTTTCATCATTATCATCCTCCTTTTCATCTACAAACTCATCATCAAGAAGGACTTCCTTTTTAGGCTTTAATTCCTCTACTAAAATCATTCTAGCATCATCTAAAGAAAGATTATAATTTAAGTTACCATCTACTGCTATTGAAATCTTACCAGTTTCCTCACTAACAACAATAGCAATAGCATCAGATTCTTCACTTATCCCAATAGCGGCTCTATGTCTAGTACCAAGTTTCTTACTAATCTTACTATTAATACTAATAGGAAATACAGCACCAGCAGAAGTAATCTTATTACCCTGTATTATAACGCCACCATCATGAAGTGGATTTCTAGGAAAGAATATAGAAATCAATAATTCTGAAGAAATATCACCATATATTGGTTTACTTCTCTCAATATACTCATTAAGACTAATATCCCTTTCAATAACTATTAAAGCACCAATTCTAGATTTTCTAAGATAATCAACCGCGGACATAACCTCATAAACAAGTTTTTCTCTCTCATCTAGTGTAAGTACCTTATGTCTACCAAGTAATTGCTTCCTCCCGATATGTTCTAGTATACTTCTAATTTCTGGTTGAAATATAATAATAAGTGCCAATGGTCCCCACATAATAACATACTCTAAAAGTAATCCTATTGTTGTTAAATTAAGTGTATCACTAAGTATCTTAATAACCAATATAACAAGAACGCCCTTAAATAATAATATAATCTTAACATTATTTTTAATATTCTTAAGTACAAAATAAACCATCATCCATACCAAAGAAATATCAATAACTTTTTGTAATATAACTAATAAATTATCAACTGTCATAATATCTCCCTTCTACTTAACCAAATAAATAGCCCCTTCTACGCACAAATAACATAGTAAAATAATACCACCAAATAAAAGTATCATATTACTAACAAATCCAGAATTAGAATTAATTACTTTAGTGTCTTTTTCTTTCTTTTCTTCCACCTTTTTATCCTCCATTAATTTATTTAAAAAGTCATTCTTAGTCATTATTCCATAACATCTATATTTAATCTTATCCTTCTTACCACCAAAAAGTTCATTTAGTTTATTAACATCATAATATGATAAAGTAAAGCCTAAATCACGATATAAATTTTTCTTATCTTCAATTCCCATCGCAGTAATATTAATATAAGAAACATCATTATCTTGAATTAATAAAGCAATTTTCTTTCCCATTATTTTAATATCATCTTTACTAAAATTATATTCATTCTGAAATAAATAAATAGTATTATCACTAATATAGTAAGAAATATGTTCAGTAAGCTTAATCTTTTTTAGTTCTTTCTTCATAACATTAGTTACCTTCCTATCTATTAATAATTTTATCATGATAATGTCAAAAATGCAACACAAAAAGAAGCACTTTTATTGCTCCTTTAAATAAGAACTAGTATTAGTAAGATATCCAATATAAACAACTTGTGCATCACTACTATCTTCCTTACAAGTAACTAATACTATTGATTTTCTCGTATTATCAGTATAAATATCTGCATAACCATTCTTCTTAATCTCATAATTATCACTAAATATATATTCATATCTATTACCATTATCATATAAATATATCTTATCGCCAAGATCCATTTTATATAAATTACCAAAATAAGAATTATAATTATTACCATTATGCGAAGCCAAAATAATTCTATTATCAGTCTTCTCTATAGTCTCAATATTATCATTAACATTATTATAACTATTATTAATATTAACAAGCCCCCTCTTTAATTCAATACTAGGTATTTCAATAAAAGAGTTATATCCATATCTATCTTCTAGTGAAACATCCTTATTATCATTATTAAGTATTTTCTCAATAGCCAAAATATTCTTCCTACCATCAGTAAAATAATTATAAAAGTATATACCAAAATAACCAATACCAATAATAATAAACAATGTACTAACACCCACTATCTTTTTATTATCAAAAAATAGTATCATAACAAACCCAAATAAAATAATCATAGCAATAACTAAAATATTCTTAAGTCCTACATTTATACCAGTATTAGGTACTTCCATTCTCTCATTGTATATAGTAGTTTCATATGTCTCACTATCTAAAGTAAAATATATATTATCTTCAAGTATTCTATATCCAGTACTGGCCTCTATTTCCGCTATATAATATTCACCATAAGGTAAATCATCTATAACAATCATACCATTATTATCCGTATAGCCCTTATATACTATAACATTATCCTTATTCCTAATTTCAATCAAAGTATTTGCTATTACCTCATTAGTATTAGCATCTAATTTATGAATAATAATCTTACCCTTATTCAAATAATTATTAATATCAATTTCATAATTAATCTTTTCAGTATACTGATCCTTATATTCAAGCTCTATATCATAGACAGTATCATCAAAGACATTATCATTATTAGACTTAATTTCTTTCAAATAATACTTACCAAGCGGAAGATTATCTCTTACACCCTTACCCTTACTATCAGTAATAATAGTATCTACCAAAGTATCCTTTTTATATATTAATTTATTATTCTCATATATATCATCTTTAGCATATAATTCAAAATAAACATTAGAAAGCATTATATTTTTATAATAGTAACTATTATCTATATAGTTAGTCTCTTCTCCATATTTATTAATAATAATTTTACCCTTAACTATCTTGTTATAGAAAGGAATCTCCAATATAGTACCATAATCCTCATCATTAATAAAGTTAGATTCTTCCCCTATATAGAAATGTACACCATCTTTATTATATAAATAGCCATTCATATTCTGATCTACTTCATATAATATATATTCACCAGAATGAAGAACATCAGAAGTAATAAATTCACCACTACTAGAAAGACTAAAAGTATCAATAGTACTAACTTCTGGATAGGTAACATTAAAACTAACATATTTTTTCTCTCTAACATCATATATCTTAAACTTAATATCACTATTAACAATATTATCTGAAGTATCAAAATCTTTCTTTATAATCTTAACCCTTGCGGTTATTTCACTATCAGATAATAGTTTATATATAGGTCTTGTATCATATTTATCAATAATAACTTTAAAGTCATCTACTTTATAATAGTCTTTAGTACTAGTAACTTGTTTAAAAGTATAAACGCCATAAGGAAGAACTATACTAGCATACCCATCACTATCTGTAGTAATACTATCCAATTTATTATTAGTACTATCATAAATATCAAATATAACGCCTTCTTCAGTAGTAAGTATTCCAGTACCACCATTATCAAATACTTTAAATACATCAACTTTTCTTTTAATAATATCTTCATATACAATAATTTCTTTATTTAAATCATTCTCATCAATAGTAACATCATAAGTATTAAGATCTAACATATACCCTTCACTAGCAGTCTTTTCTTTAATATAATAATGACCAATAGGCAATCCACTAATCTTATCTTTTTTACCAGTAACAAAACTATCAATATAATTCATCTCAGAATCATATAAATCATAAATAGCGCCATTTAATGTAGCCTCTCCCAGTGAAACATTGCCAGTTTCTTTATCCAATTTTTTTAGTTTAATACTACCATCAGTCAAGTTAATTTTAATATTAATACCATCATCATTTAAATTACCAGAAGACATCATTTTTTGATTATTTCCCGATGAATATAAAAAGAATTGCTTATCAGTGTAATGTTTCCTAACCAAATTAATTACATCATCATTAAAACCACTTTTAATTATTAATTTATTGCCATCAATATAAACATTATTATTAGTACTTACATAATTACTAAGAATTTCATTAGTATCAACTAATGTATACTCTTTACCATGTATAACATCTACTGTATCATTATAAAACGATGGTTTAATAGCATGTTTAGACATAAGTAAATAAATTTCTTCTTTTTCTTTTGAAATATCAATACAATTAGTAACATCCATATCCCAAATATATCTAACAGAAATATTAGATAATCTTTTCCAAATAATATCCTGTGCTGCCAGGTAATAACCATTAGTGTTATGTCCAGGATAATTGTAACCATAATAAGCTGCTAGTTTAATATAATTAATATCTTCCTTACTTAAATTAGCACCATCAAATGAATTAGAATAAGTATAATTAAAACTGTCGATAGGTTTACCAAGCTCAATACAATAAGCAATATCATCACCAAAAATATACTTACTAGTAAGTAAATATCTAAATCTACTTTGACTATTATCATAAAAATAAGTAAAAGTATTATCAATCCTATCCTTTACTAAAATTGTATCATTTGCCTTGACTACACCACAAAACATAAATAATAAAAACACAAAAAACAAAATTTTTTTCAATAAAAACCTCCCAAAAAATTAATTAATTTTTAACTTTGCAATTGCAGCCAAAGTATATACTATTTGGGAGGTTAAAGTCAACATTATTTTATACTTTTTTAACTCATAAAAGACAATTATAAGTATTTACAAATAATCAGAGAGCAAATTTGAAACGCCTATTCGTGCAAACAAAAGTACTAAAAAATATATCGCATAGATATATTTTTTTCTTTAATAAAATATTTACTTATTTTTTATCTCATTCTCTATCCAAGACATAATAACATTAACTATATAATCAGTATCATTTTTATTCATTTTCTTATTTTTATTTATATGATGCCATTTTTCTAAACAACCTCTGCAGCAAGTACCAGTAGCATGTTGTGCAATAAAAACAGGATGCCCTTTCATTGGAGTCTGCTTTCCATCAGTAACATTAGAAGTATCAGTAATTCTTTTAGAGATAAAATCATAAGCATGATCTCTAATTTTATCAATTCCCTTATCTTTAACATACAATATATCTTTATCTTTTAAATGAAAACCGCTTCTAAACTTAGATTTAGATAGTCTATCCAATACATCTTTAATTTTCTCATCCATAACACATTACCTCTCTATAATTATAACATTATTAACTAAAAAGAAAAGAGCTAAACGCTCTTAAAATAATAAATTATTTAAATTGACAGCAGCTACCGCATTGTTCATTAGTAACTGTATTTTCTTCGCAGCAGGTATATCTTGGTTGA
>CAKOQV010000041.1 GCA_934101345.1 uncultured Bacilli bacterium | reverse complement strand
TTTTTATATTTTTTAGGTGTTATAAAATATATAATTATTAACGCTGGTAAAAAATAATACAAAAAACTAATACTAGTAAATAACATTTTATCCTCCTCTTAAAAAGGCACCTTTAAAGGTGCTTCTTTACTCTACTATTGTCATTTCTGGTGGAAGTTCTATACTTCCCTCATCATTTGTTTTTTCTAATTCTTTTCCAATCTCATTATTTACATATTTCTTAAAATCATCATATACTGCTTTAGCTATATCTTTATCGGTCATTACAGAGAATATTACATTACCACTATTAGTAATATATAATTGTTCTGCAGAAACACAAATCCAACGTCCCATATCAATATTATCTAACATCTCTTGCTTAATTTTTTCTACATCAGCGGTATCTTTAACCTTAACAACAGCCACTGAATAAGCTTGTGATGTTATCAATGGTACTGATACAACAATTGATTCAATATCATCATTTGATGTTAATCCTGTATAACTAGTAACTTCATCAATATTTTTTACATCTATTTTCATAGTTTCAAGTTCCGGTAAAACATTTTTATTATCTTTATTTATTATACTAATCATTTTGATAATATCTTTAGTTGTCTCAAGACTACTTGTATTTTCCTTTCCTGATACTAATATAATTATACCAAACGAGATAACCGCTAGTAATATTAAAGCTATTACTAAAATATTTTGTTTTTTCTTCATTTATTCCTCCTATTTATATCTTGATTATACCATACCAAAAATATTAAGTAAATGTATTTTTACTCATTAATTTCGATTTAATTTTTAAAAGGCTTTATGTTTCCTTATTCATTAGTAGAATATATAATTACGATATTTTATTTTTGTTTTTGTCATAATATGACAATATTTGACAAAGTAAGATACAACATTAATTTGACTTTACATTTGATGTGTAAATCAAAACTAGAATATATGTATGTGAACCCCATTTTAGAGACATCATGATATCAGGAATGGTGTTTTTTATATTTTCAAAAAGATAGTTTGAAATTACTCTTCTTTCTGTAATTTATTTAAAAACTCTTCTCTTAATTTTGATACTTCCATATTGATACACTTCCTCTATTGCAATTATAACATAGGCATTTAAATTTTTGATATATTAATTGTAAAAATGTGGTAATTACTTAATTTAAAATTGTTCATTATGAAGACCTTAGGCTTCATAATGCCCCGAAAGACTATAGGCTTAAGGGGAAATATAAAGAAAAAGAAAATATATTGTTATATACTTTCTATATGGACATTATCCTACGATTAATATTTGACCTATATTTAATAGATTTGAACTAAGATTATTTAGTTCTTTTAGCCTATTTATTGTTGTGTTATACTTTTTAGCTATAGAATATAGAGAATCACCTGACTTTACTGTATATGTTGTTTCCCTTGAAGTACCTAATGGTATTCTTAGTACCTCTCCTATTTGGAGAGTATTGGTAGTAAGATTATTGGCTCTTTTGATGGCATCCACTGTTACATTATATTGATTTGCTATCTTGTATAAGGAGTCACCTGATTTAACGGTATAATCTACTGTATTTGATGATGGTGTTTCGGATGATGTGGTTGGTAGTTTTAAGACCTGACCTACGGATAAAATGTTTGAAGTAAGATTATTTAATCTTTTTATTTCATCTACTGTGGTATTATATTTTTGTGCTATTTTATATAGAGAATCGCCACTTTTTACTGTGTAAGTATTTTCTGGAGTAAGAGGACTTGGTAGTTTTAGTGTCTGGCCTATTATAAGGTTATTTGATGTTAAATTATTTAATCTTTTTATTTCATCAATAGTGGTGTTATTATTTTGAGCTATCTTGTATAGTGAGTCACCACTTTTTACAGTATAGATATTGGTTTCTCCTTCATATACTTCTTTTGATGGTATTCTTAGGACCTGGCCTATCTGGAGAGTGTTTGAGGTAAGGTTGTTTTCTTTTTTTAATTCTGAAACAGTAGTACCTAGTTTATTGGCAATGCTGTATAGTGAGTCACCCTTTTGTACTATGTAGGTATTGGTTATTAATCCTTCAGGTGGTGTGTATGGTACTCCTATATAGTTTGCTACTGCTGATATGACGGCTTCTGCTAGTTCTTTGTAGTTTTCTTTTAAAAAGCCTACATCCTTGGTATTGTCAATAAAACCATACTCAACAATTAGTGGCTCTAGATTTCCAGTATTTCGATGTATGAAATAGTAGTCTTTTGAGGTATCACTAGGTAATCTTCTTTGATAGTATTTTCTTGTTTCTTGTCCTGTAGTTCCGATATTGTTTAGAATGTTTTTGGCTAGGGTATCTTTGTTTCTTAGGGCATATATGACTTCGGCTCCTTCGCCGCCTCCTGAATTAACATGGTTCGATATTAGTATAACATCAGATGAGTTACCAAACTTATTTAAAATAGTATTTACTCTATCAGATGGAGACAATGTGGTATCTGAGTCTCTAGTTATAGCTACTGGTATTCCTAACTCTTTAAATCTATCATACATGTATTTGGATATTAATAGATTATAGTCTTTTTCTAGTAAATTATTGCCTGTAGCACCAGAATCCGTACCACCGTGACCTGGGTCAATTATTACTTTACGGACCGCTCTATCTTCATTATTATTCATAGTTATCACCTTCAAAGTAGTATATGTAAATAATGTTAATTTGGTTAACTTGACTAGAATAAAAAGATACTATTTTATTCTATTATGTTATGATATGAGGTATTTTTTATAAAATGAAAAAGAATCTTAACATTAAGTCAAAATTCTTTGATTTTTTTAAACTTTTAAATTAATATTATGTATTTTACACCACTCTTTAAAAACATAATTATAATAATCAGATGAATATTCACAGTATTCTTCATATAAATTGTGTTTTTTTAAACATTCATAAAATTTATCCATGTAATTATGATTTCTTAATATATAAAATAATTCTTGTCTAGTTTGTTTATCGTCCAAAATATTTTTTGTAAACTCAGTCATTATGGCTTTATGGTCAATAAATTTATAGTCTGGTAATAGATATATATTTAAAGATTCTTTTGTTAGTAATTTCTCATAATCTTCCTCAGTTGGATTTTCTGGTAAAAAAGTCTTCAGATAATCTATTGGATTTACAATTTCCATTGTGTCAGTTTTCAAAAAAAAGCATTCCAAATCATGTGTATTCATAAGGATATCTGCTATTGTATATATTGTTTTTTTCATATTTGTTAATAAATCCTTTCAAATTTTTATCTTTTGGCCTTTTTGTTTTTCATTAAATTTTCTATAATATATTCATGAAGTCTTGGCATTGTAATTAATAAATAATCATAACGTTCGAGGTACATAAAAATTTCAGATGAATCACCTCTGCTATAATATCCAGGATTTACTTTTTTACTTTCTTTTATGGTTCCCTTAAAAAGCTTCACAAAATTTGAATTACATTTATCAATTCTGTTTAAATATTCTAAAGCCTTTTTATCATTTCCATTCTTATAATATATAGCAAATAAGGGAAACAACATTTCTAAGTTTTCCTCAGGATATTTTTTATATAACTTTAGCATTTCTTTTTCTTCTTCTAGTACTCCATATATTGCCATTAATAAATATCTAGCACCTAAATTATCATTATTATTTAATTTTAAAACTTCGTTACATATATTACAAGCTTGACGTAATTTTCCTTCTTCTAATAAGTATTCTATTTTGGTAACTAAACCTCTAATATATGGTCTTGTTTCAAATATTCCATAAAAATGTCCTATATTTTCTTTATCAAAATAGTTTTCCTTTGTTAATCTGTTTTTTTCAAATTCAAGGCCATCATTTAATAGTTTCATTCTTTTTATTCCATTTTCTTCTAAATCACACTGAAATAAAAGTGCATCAAAACATTCTGCTGATTTTTCGTATGCTTTTTTTGCTAACCTAATTGCTTCTTTTTCATTTTTGGCATGTTGTGCTTCTTCTAAAATTTCATAAGCATCATCAAGTGGTGTATTTTTATATTCTATTTCGCCGCTATTATACATTTTTATAAATTCTTGTAATTTTTCATTTGCTTCATCAATATTTTCAACATTATTATTTTTCAAAAAATCTTGTAACATATTATTAAATTTATTATCCATTTTCTTCACCTACTTCTTTCTTTTTAACTAAGTATTTATTAATTTTTTTTGTAATCTGGCCGTTATGTCTTTCTTTTGTATGATTTTATCACAAAATTCCGAATGTATCAACTATATTATACACAAAATTCCGACAATTTTAAAACAATTTTGCACATTTTTCATTTTTTTATTATATTTGGAGATTAAACTATTAATTTATATACCTTCTAAACATTTGTGTCTATTTTCTAGTTAATTATTACTTTGTGGACCGCACTATCTTCATTATTATTCATAGTTGATCTTAAAAGTAGTATATGCGATTGTTATAAAGACGATAACTTAATTAGTATAAAAAGACACTATTTTTTAGTGCCTTTAGTTTTTATTTAATGTGTCGTTTATTATTTTTCTTATTTCGATAATTCTTTTTTTCATAAACTCAGGATTATCTTTAAACCACTTTATGTTAAGTGGTGATGGATGTGGCAAAACTATTGCTGGTTTATTAAATAATATATTATTTTTAAATATTAGGTCATTATAATCTTCATTTGGAAAAAATGTTTTAGCGGCTTTAGCTCCAATTATTATGTATAATTTATTATCTATATATTCTAATTCTTTCTTTATCCATTTTTCGTAGCATATTTTAGGTGGAGCTTTATCATTACCATTTTTATCTTTACCCGGATAGCAATGTGCTAGTGCTGTAATAAAGAAGTTATCTGGATTATAGAATTCTTCATCAGTTATTTGATACCATTCGTATTTTAATTTTTTACCGCTTTGATCAGTAAATGGCTTTAGTGTAGTATCTACCGTTTTAGATGGTGCCTGACTTATTTGAACTATTTTTGAAGTAGCTGAACCTATAACTACTGGATGTGGTTTAAAACCAAATGTATCTTCACAAATATTGCATTTTCTTATTTTATTTATTAAATTATTAAAGTCTTTTTCCATATATCTCTCTTTTAATTAAAACATATCATAATATGTGCCATTATTAAAGGCTTCTAAGGTATCTAGTATTTCATCCATGTTATCTTTTAATTCTTCACAAAGTTCTTTATAGTCTTCTTTTTTGACATATCCTTTTTCACTCATGCAAGCATAGAATTTTTTAATACTGGCTGCGGTTTCTTTAGTTGTATAAACGGTTGCCCACATACATTTTTCTATGAACCAACCGCTTAAAAATGAATATACTGAATTTATTCCTTCCTCTGGGGTTTCAATATCATAATAATTTAAATAGTCATTTATAAATAAATCTACATTACTTAAATGTTTCTTTATTGTCTTATCTTTCAGATTTTTTTCTTTTAGATATTCTTCAAACTCTTTCATAAACTTTTTGTTTCTTTTTTTATTTTCTTCTATTTTCTTTTCCAAATCTTTCATTTTTGTACTTCTCCTTATCTTTTAGTTTTTTTGTGATAATTTCTGTTGATAATCTATGTTTTTATGTGCTTTTTCTAATTCTTTTAGTGATTTATTTGGTGTTGGTAATTCTTCAGGCATGGTTCCTCCATTTTTAGCAATAACTTCTCTAATGTTTTTTCCAATATTGTAATGGGTATTATTTGCTTCATTTTCACTAGAGATATTTTCTCTTTTTAGTTTTGATTCTGTTTGAGTAATACGAAAGAGATTAGCCGCTAGTTCTTCACTTCCCATATTATCTAAAATATCTTCACGGTATCTTAAACCTTTTCTTTTAGCAATGTCATTTGCGGTTTCCCCATTATATAGGCCTTTATAGCCAGCATTATGAAACTTATCAAAGTTTTTGACGCCTGCTTTTTTGGCCGCTTGATTTAAAGAATAATTTCCTTTTTTAGTTAAGCTTTTTTGATAGAATTTTTTTCATCTTCAGTTAACATAGAATAATCTTTTTCTGTTAATTCTTGCTTTCTTGTTTGAATGGCAAAGTATGTTTGGCCTAAGGCAACAATTTCTTTTCTAGGATCAGCATTTTGTACTATTAAATAACATGCATATCTTGATAATTTGAAGTCTTCTATATTTCTCGAAGTTTTTGATCCTATACCAACCATTTTGCCGACGTCGTCAAAATGGTCAGAAACTGTCTTTTTACTTAATCTGCAAGCTGTTTTTGCCTTGTCTATTACACTTGTAAAGTTACTCCACTTTGAATATTCAAGTACTTTTATTAACTCTCTAGCTAACCAATACTCATTGTCATATTCATCAATGTGTTTAATATCTTCAAAAATTGTTTCATTATATTTTTTTATTTCATTCATTTTGATACCCCCTCTGATTTATATATTAATTATATCATTTTTTCGTTCTTATCAAAAGGTTATAAGAGTGATTTTGTATTTAAATTAATTGATATGTAAAAAGAGATTATTTTTTTGATTAATCTCCTTCTAATTTTTTAAGTTCATTTATAAATATTTCTTCAAGTTAGAATATTACTTCCATGATATACATAATTCATATTATCTTTTCTTTTTTATATAATTATTGTTATCAATGAATTTTTCATATACATCTTTATATTTGTCTATACATTTTTTAACATCAAACCAATAAACATTTGTTAGAATGCCATCATAAGGATCTATTTCTGTTCTTTCTAATACTCCTCCTAATGCTTTCATTGTCCTATCGGAGCCAATATTGTTAACATCACAGTCGAGCATAACTCTATCTAAATTAAGTTTATTAGCCTTAATTAAACCTAAATATAAATTGATTTTATTATAGCCTTTTCTTCTTTCAGTAGGTCTTATACTATAACCTATATTACCACCAAATTTTTTCATTTCTTCAGTTAAATTCCATCTTACATTGATAGTTCCAATTATTTTATTATCATTTTTTCTAATTAATAAGAAAGTCATGCTAGGACATCTATTTAAATTTCTAGCATATTCTTCATTTTTCATATTTAAGCACATATCTAATGCTTCTTCAAAAGAATAACCATATAATACTTTATCAAGAGAACCTGCACCATTAATATCTGAATTATATTCTACAAATTCATTAAAATATTCAATAATTTCTTCTTTTCTTTCTAAAGAAGGTATTTCTAAATAAAATTTTTCCATATATACATCACCTATCCTAACATCAAAGTATATTATATTTCATAATACTTTTTTGTATTATTATTTTTCTATTTCTTTTATTTCAAGTAATAGTTTATCAAAGTCAGAAACATAATTTTTATCTTGAATAACTCTATATTTTTCATATTCTTTTTCTGCTTTTTCTATAGCTTCTTTATGTGATATTTTTCCTTTTCCTTCTAATACTTCATAGTGGAAAACCTTTAAAGCATTCTCTACTTCAGTTTTCCAATCTTCCATATACATTGGAATGTTTCTTTCTGCATTATTTTCTGCTATATCCAAAAATAAATTTACTAAATTATTTAAGTTTTTAATTTCTTTTTCATCTAAATAATTCTTTGCTATAACAATATCTGATTTTAGGATTTTACCATCGGGTGAATTTCTCCAAGTGGTAAGTCCCATATTATCTTTTTCTGCATCTACTCTATCATAAATTATTTCTGCCGCGGTCTTTCCAGTTATGGCATAGTGGAACTTATTTTGAATGCTTTTATAAAATGTTAAAGCTAAATCACTATTTTTATCATAATCAATAGAACATTCTGCAAAAATATCAGTTATTTTTTGATAAAACATTCTTTCACTAGTACGAATTAATTTGATTCTTTCAAGTAATCTTTTAAAGTATTCTTGATCTGCTTTTCTTGCTTTCATAAATCTATCATCATTTAAAGCAAATCCTTGAATCATGTAATCTTTAATTATTTTATTAGCCCATATTCTAAACTTAATTGCCTTTTTTGAATTGACTCTAAAACCAATAGATATAATCATATCTAGATTATAGTACTTAGTATTATATATTTGTTTTCCATTGTTACCCACATGTTCCATTTTGGAACATGTGCTTTTTTCTTCAAGTTCACCATCATCATAAATATTATTTATATGTTTTGTAATTGCCGGTCTTTTAACATTAAAAAGGGTAGCTAAGGCTTCAGTATTTAACCAAACATCTTCATTTTCAAGTAATACTTCAATTTTGGTATTACCTTCTTCATCATTATAAAATAAAATATTCTTTTCATTACCTATTTTTATATCGTTCATACCTACCTCCTGAATTGATTTTTTTATAATCTTATTATATCATTATTATAACCTTTTTCATAGTTCTAAAAGTAAAATTATAATTATTAAATAAATGATTATCATACACTAATATTATTTAAATTAGAGACCTTAGACTCTAAATTACCTCTTAAGACCTAGGCTTAAGATGATACATAAAAAGAGATTAATTTTTAGTTAATCTCCATTTATCTAATTTAATTAATTCATCATAAACATTTTCTATATATTCATAAGATATTACTTTTTCATCTTTGTTACTTAATACTTCTGCTGACCAACCTATTTATTTTATTATTATTTGTTATAACTTCATATAAATTAGTTCTTAAACATACACTACAAATATCCGAATCATTTTTTATCATATTATTATTCACCAAATAATCTGAAAGAATGTTTGCTAAAGGATAACGTAATAAATAATTAACTAAACCAACATTTAAGTCATAATCATAATGTATTAATTCTTTAACTCTGTTGATATCTAAATCTTCTTTACCTATTTGTCCGTTTTTTATATAATTTTTTTCACAAAATAGTTCATATTCTATAGCATTTAACATTTTTTCTTCATAATACATTCTATTATTTCTTCTTACCTCTTTTAACTCATTAAATTCTTTTTGTTCTAACCAAAGTTCTAGGTGCTTTTCAATAAAAAAAGAAAATACTTCACAAAGAAAATCATACTCATAGGGAATGATGTGTGGATTAGAGTTTATATCAATATAATGTGCAAACTCATGTGCAAGGATAAAAACGTCAGAATCATTTCCCGAAAGCTTTATGTTTGCTCTTTTGTTTTCTCTACTAGCAAAACTTTTTGTTTCATTTTTACTTATAATAATTCTGGAACTATTTATTCCGTCCAAAATAATTTCATAATATTCTTTATTATAATTTTTATAAAATTTTAAAACTATATCTAGAGGATTATTTATCTTTTTAGGGTAATTCATTTTAACATAATTTTTTCTAAAATTAGTTATTAGTTTATAAATCAAATCTTCTTGTATAAATTTATGAATATTAGATTCTACTTTTACTCTTTCAATAAAAGATTCAATTGTTTGTTTCATATTCCAGCCTCCTGATGATTTCTTTGTTACCATTATTGTACCACATATTTATTTTATTTTATAATTTTTTACTCTATTTAGTGTTATTTTACAATAATATTATTTAATTTAGAGACCTTAGGCTCTAAATTACCTCTTAAGACCTATGATTAAGAGGATACATTAAATGAGATTTTTAGTTGATTTCTTCTTTTTATATGATTATTAAAGTAATTTAATGCTTCAGCAATTTGTCTATCATAGTTATTTATTATATTTTCTTTAGTTAAATATACATATTTGTCTGGATGTAATAATGTTGGTTCAAGTAATTCTTTTTTATTATTGAAATAGGTATTAAATTCATCTTTTTCATAACCAGTAAGTGATAATTCTTTATCATAATACCAATATGTGGAGCTACTAGTTACTCTTAGATTTAATTTATCTATATCTAAATTACTAGGACAATTCCCGAAACAATTTAAACTTGTTCCTATATCTGTTCCTATTATATAGGCTCCTATTTTCT
>CAKOQV010000040.1 GCA_934101345.1 uncultured Bacilli bacterium | reverse complement strand
TCATATCTCTTTGTTTTAGATAATGGTCTAGTTTGGGCTAAGCGAACTTTATCTCCAACATGTGCCATATTATTTTCATCGTGAGCAGCATATTTCTTTGAATATTTAACTCTTTTTCCATATAATGGATGTTTCTTGTAAGTTTCAACTTTAACTGTAATAGTCTTATCAGCTTTATCTGAAACAACTACACCGATTAATTCTTTTCTTTCTTTCATAACTTACACCTCACTTACCCTTCTCTTCTCTCATTAAGAATAGTTTTAATTCTTGCTACTTCTTTTCTTAATTCATGTATTCTAGAAGGTTTTTCTAGCATACCAGTAGCCTTTTGCATTCTTAAATTGAAAAGTTCTTCTTTACATTCTGCGATTTTCTTATTTAAATCTTCTGTGGTTAATTTTCTAAGTTCATTAGTTTTCATTTATTTCACCACTTTCTTCTTTCTTTACAAACTTACATTTGATAGGTAACTTATGTGAAGCAAGTCTTAATGCTTCTCTAGCAGTAGCTTCATCTACGCCATCTATTTCAAACATAATTTTACCTTCTTTGACAACTGCAACCCATACTTCTGGATTACCTTTACCTTTACCTTGTCTAGTTTCTAGAGGTTTCTTAGTAAGTGATAAGTTAGGGAATATATTAATCCATACTTTACCACCTCTCTTCATATATCTAGTCATAGCTATTCTGGCTGCTTCGATTTGATTAGCTGTAATCCAAGCTCCTTCTTTTGCCATTAAACCATAACTTCCAAAATGAAGTTCAGTATTACCTTTACTCTTTCCTTCATAAGGTAAACGGAAAGTTTTTCTATGTTTAGTTCTTTTTGGCATCAACATGAGAATTACCTCCCTTATCTAGTATTTCACCTTTATAGATCCATACTTTTACACCTATTTTTCCATAAGTAGTATCTGCTTCACTAGTAGCATAGTCAATATCAGCTCTTATTGTATGTAGAGGAATAGTTCCTTCAGAATATCCTTCACCACGAGCAATATCGGCTCCTCCTAGTCTTCCTGATACTAATGTTTTAATTCCTTTTGCTCCAGCTTTCATAGTGTTTCTAATAGCCTTCTTTTGAGCCACTCTAAATGAAACACGATTTTCAATATTATGAGCAATTGTATCTGCAACTATTTGTGCAACCATATCTGGGTTCTTTATTTCAACAACAGATATTTGAATATCTTCTTTAACTAGTTTTGAAACTTCTTTCTTTACCTTTTCAATTTCAGTACCACTTTGTCCAATTATTAATCCAGGTTTAGCAGCATAGATAAAGACTTCGTTTCTCTTAGGATTTCTTTCAATAACGATTTTAGAAATACCAGCATTTTTGAATTTCTTATTTAAATATTTACGAATTTTATAATCGTTTGTTAAATATTTAGAAAAGTCTTTTTCAGCATACCATTTTGATTCCCAATCTTTATTGATACCAATTCTAAGTCCTGTTGGACTGACTTTTTGTCCCATTAAACGCTCCTCCTCACTTATTTCTCAGCCACTATTATAGTAATGTGACTTGTCTTATGATCGTTTCTTCCTGTACGACCTCTTGAATCAAATTTAATTCTTTTAATTACTAATGCTTCATCAACGAAACATGTCTTAACATAAAGATTTTCTTCCTTCATGCCAAAATTATTAACAGCATTCGCTGTAGCACTTTCTAATACTTTAGAAATAACTCTAGATGCTCTTTGAGGTTGGTTAGCAAGAATAGCTCTTGCTTCTTCAACACTCTTACCTCTTATTAAATCAATAATAAGTCTAGTCTTTCTAGGAGATATTCTAACTGTTTTTGCTACTGCTTTAGCTTCAGTTCTTTCCATTTTTGTCCTCCTTTAGAAAATTATTTCTTATCTGATCCGTGTCCACCAAATTTTCTTGTTAGAGAAAATTCACCTAATTTGTGTCCAACCATATCTTCTGTAACATAAACTGGAATAAATTCTTTT
This sequence comes from uncultured Bacilli bacterium, assembly GCA_934101345.1. Lineage (GTDB taxonomy): Bacteria > Bacillota_I > Bacilli_A > RF39 > UBA660 > CAG-302. The sequence goes on along the minus strand of CAKOQV010000040.1, from coordinate 8,132 downwards.
CCATTATGTACTGCAAAAGTATGACCAATAAATTCAGGATAGATTGTTGAACGACGAGACCAAGTTTTAATAACTTCCTTCTTACCAGATTCGTTTAATGCTCTTACTCTTTTTAATAATCTATCAAAGACATAAGGTCCTTTTTTAATACTTCTAGCCATTTAAATCTTCCTTTCTTTATTTCTTACGTCTAGACACGATATATTTATCTGACGCTTTCTTATTTTTTCTAGTCTTATATCCTAGAGCTGGTTTACCCCAAGGAGTCATTGGTCCTGATCTACCAATTGGAGCTCTACCTTCACCACCACCATGTGGGTGATCATTAGGGTTCATAACAGAACCACGTACTGTAGGTCTAAATCCTTTATGTCTAGTTCTTCCTGCTTTACCAATCTTAACTAGAGAGTAGTCTTCATTTCCTACTACACCGATAGTAGCTCTACAAGTACCTAAAATCTTTCTTGTTTCACCACTACTTAATCTTATTAATACATATTTATCTTCTCTACCAAGTATTTGAGCACTTGCACCAGCACTTCTTGCTAAAACCGCACCCTTACCTGGTTTTAATTCAATATTATGAATAACAGTACCTACTGGAATGTTCATTATAGGAAGTGCATTACCTACTTTAATATCAACATTTTCACCAGATTCTACTACTGTACCTACTGTTAATCCTTTAGGAACAATAATATAAGCCTTTTCACCATCTTTATAAGTGATTAATGCTATATTAGCGCTTCTATTTGGATCATATTCAATAGCAGATACAAGAGCTGTTACTCCATCTTTTCTTCTCTTAAAGTCGATTAATCTGTATTTTCTTTTTACTCCGCCACCTCTGTGTCTAACAGTAATTTTACCTTGATTATTTCTACCATTAGTCTTTTTCTTAGTAACTGTTAAACTTTTTTCAGGAGTAGTCTTAGTAATTTCTTCACTAGTTAGTACAGATCTTTGTCTTGTACCAGCAGTCATTGGTTTATAAACTCTTATTGCCATTATATTTCCTCCTTACTAGTCGAAACTAATAGTATCGCCTTTCTTTAAAGTTACAACGGCTTTTTTATATTTACTAGTCATACCAGTATATTTACCAACTCTCTTCTTTTTAGGATGAGAATTTGTAACATTTACAGCCATTACTTTAACATTAAATTTCTTTTCAATAGCTTGTTTTATTTCTGTTTTATTAGCAGTATTAGCTACTTTGAAAGCATATTTGCCTTCAGCTTCCATTCCTGCTGATTTTTCAGTAATAATTGGTGCTAAGATTATATCTAAATAACTATTCATTATTTAAGCACCTCCTCTAAAGCAGTTAATGCTTCTTCTTCAATAAGTAAGTTATCAGATGATACTAAATCATAAGTATTAACTTCATTAGGCATTACTACCTTAACATTAGCTAAGTTTCTAGCAGCTAAACATACATTATCAGTAAGTTCTTTAACGCATACTAGAACTTTATGATTAGTTAATCCTAAAACTTCTAATAAATTAGTCATTTCTTTAGTCTTATTAGTATCGAACTTAATAGCATCTACTACTACTAATTCTTTATCTAATACTTTGTAAGATAATGCACTCTTAAGTGCTAATCTCTTTTCTTTCTTATTCATTTTCTTTGAATAATCTCTTGGTACTGGTCCAAATGCTATACCACCATGACGGTATTGAGTAGCTCTGATACTACCTTGTCTTGCATTACCAGTTCCTTTTTGTCTGTATGGCTTTCTTCCACCACCAGATACTTCTGCTCTTGTTTTAACACTAGCAGTTCCTTGTCTTGCTCCTGCCATTGCAGCTACTATTGCGTCTTTAACAACTGCATCGTTAGGTTCAATGTTAAATATGTTATCTTCTAATTTTATATCCTTTACCTTTTCGCCTTTTAGACTTAAAACATCTATTTTCTTAGACATAATTTCCTCCTTTATCATCACAAACAACTTTTAATATTTTTATAGTACTAACTATTCAGTAGTTTCTTGTGATTCTTCTATGTTAGCTTCTTCGGCAGCTAATTCTTCGTTAATAGTTTCCATAGTTTCTTCAACTACTTCTTCAGAAGTCTTACCATCTTCATAAACTATTAATTCTACTGGTTCATTTACTTTATCACCAGTCTTAACTGAAGTTCTAACAAGTACTAAAGAGTTTTTAGGTCCAGGAACGCTTCCCTTAATTAAGATAACATTATTTTCTAGGTCAACACTAATAACTTCAAGATTTTGAATAGTTACTTGTACATGACCCATATGTCCAGGTAATTTCTTTCCTGGTAAAACTCTCATAGGTAATAGTGTACCCATTGATCCTACTCCTCTATGGTATTGAGATCCATGAGTCATAGGTCCTCTACTTTGATTGTGTCTTTTAATAACACCTTGAAAACCTTTACCTTTAGAAGTGCCGGTAACATCTACCATTTCTCCTGCAGCAAAAGTGTCAGCCTTAAGAACATCTCCTAAAGCATACTCGCTAACACTTGCACCTCTAATTTCCTTTAAGAAGCGCTTAGGGGTAGTATTAGCTTTTTTTAGATGACCAGTTTCAGGTTTATTGCTTCTAGAAGCTTTCTTCTCTACTGTAGCAAGCTGTATAGCATCATATCCATCAGATTCTTTAGTCTTGATTTGAGATACAACATTATCTTCAACTTCAATAACAGTTACAGGAATAAGTTTTCCATCAGCAGTAAATACTTCAGTCATCCCTTTTTTTCTTCCTAAGATTCCTTTCATTTTTTCCTCCTATATTATTTTTTAATTTTTATATCAACACCACTAGGTAAATCTAAATGAGCAAGTGCTTCAATAGTTTCTTTACTTGGGTTATTGATGTCAATTAGTCTCTTGTGAGTTCTTTTTTCAAATTGTTCTCTTGAATCCTTGTACTTGTGTACCGCTCTTAAAATTGTTATTTTTTCAATTTCAGTTGGTAATGGTACAGGACCAGATACCTCACCACCAGTTCTCTTAACTGTAGCTACTATTTTAGCAGCTGCATTATCAAGAACTCTATGGTCGTAAGATTTTAATTTGATTCTCACTACTTCCTTTGCCATAGTTGTCCTCCCTTCGTCTATATCTTGTATAGGCATAGCTCCGAACGAATTACCTGATAAACCTTATTTTATTTGACAACTTAACCTGGTGTATCAGCAACTTCGCACATCTAAGCCAGTCACACTTCTACAATTATACCCTATTATTTTATTAAAATCAAGTAAAAAAAGAACAATTTTTTAACTTTTTTGACATTTTGCTTTACATTTTAATTAAATAACTATTTTTTAACCATAAAATAGCAAAAATAACACTATTTTTATAAGAACTAAATAATTACTTATCTCTTATATATAATAGATACGAAGTATTTACTTTTAGACTATTCTAGGCTAAAAGTAACACTAAGAAGACTTACTTAATAAGGCTTCTAGTGCCAATAAAAAGATAAGCAATAAATTATCACTTATCTAATACCTCTATTATAGCATTTTCTCAGTCAGCTTATAATATATCTCACACCAACAATTCATTATTCTTTAATTTTAATATACTTATACCCATTATTTTTCATTATACTATTACTAAAAGCAATTTTATTTTGAATAGTTTGATTAATACTTTTAATATATCTTTCATCTTCTAATCCACTATATTTACCAGTAACGCTATTATATCTTCCTTTATCAGTTATCCATGACCTATTATTAAGTATCACAAGACCACCACCATCAGATAACAAATCATTACCAACAAAAAGACGAGAATCATAATTTATACCAAATAAATTATATATTGTGGGAAGTACATCAGTAGACATACCAACCTTATCAATTTCTCTTCTGTTTAGTTTACTATTCCAAATACATAATGAATTATGATTTATTTCAAACAAAGAATCTCTTTTAAACTCAGATAATTCATTAATTTCATCAAGTGATAATGCATAAGGATAATGATCCGCAGTAAGAACTATAACCGTATTATCAAGCTTATTAAACTCTTCTAATTTATTAATAAGATTTTCTAAAGCCCTATCAAGTTCAATTTGAGTAGCAAGATATGCAGAAGAAGAAGTACTAAACTTCAACTGTTCTACCAATAGTTTATTTTTATTAGCAATATAATTACTTTTATAATTATAATCCATATGACCAGATACAGTCATATAATATACAAAAAAAGGCTTATCATTATCAATGTAATCTAAGTATGATTCTTCTATCATCTCATTATCACTCTCAGGCCACACATCACAGTTAATATCAAGTCCCATATTACATGCCCTAAATTTATCAAAGCCTATAGCTTTTAAATATTTATATCGTTCCTGAAAATATCCATCATGATCATGATATGCATAAACATTATAATTAGCATTTTTAAAACTATTCCCCATCCCATATGGAAAACTATTATTACCACTTTTCCAAATATCAAGAGTACTAGTACTAGGATACAAAGAAGTATCCGCTTGAAACTCCCCACCTATCGTACTCAAATAATATGGTACATAATAATTATTAAATACAAAACCATTATTAGTAAGTTCATATAATGTTGGTGTCAAATCTTTTCTAATACCAATAGTACTAAAAGATTCTGCTACAACAAAGATAAGATTCATATCTTTGAACATACCAGTATATTCATTTTTCTTAGTACCATAATTATTTTCAATATAAAATTTTATATTATTATTTGCATCATTATCTATCTCTAAATTAAGAATATTTCTATCATATGAAAGTGTATCATTATTTAAAGTATTATTATTATTCACATAATCTACTTTATCTTCAAAACCAAAGATCGTTCTATACAAATCCAATTCAAAAGCAGGAATAACACCTAACTTCTGCACATTCAAGCTATTATTATCAATATCATTATACAAATTATAAAAAGATATTAAATCATTCTTACTACTATTAATATATAATTCATATCCCAAAGCAACTATCGGAATAATAACAATATAACTAAATAAATATAATTTATCTTTTTTATCAAAATAAAAATTAATTCTTTTCCTAAATATAATAAGAAAACAAACAGGTAAAAAGCTAATAATAATACTATATAAATTACTAAAAATAATATTAAATGCTTCTCCTAAAAAGTCAACAGCCTGATCAGTAAGTGAAAACATATCTAATGACATAAATGTACCCATAGAATTCTTCATCACAAACTGAAAGGCAAAGATAAGACAAATAAACATATAAATTATACAATTAATTAATCTATTAATTTTACTACTAAACATACTAGTAATCAATGTAATTATTAAAGATAAAAATAATACATAAATTAAAATATTAACTAATGTTTCAATAGAATAATCATCAAACATTAGTAAACTAAATATCAACTCTAGAAATGTTAAAAGACATATATTTATCAAATTATTCTTAATTATTTTTTTCATTTTATTTTTTTATAAACATAGCATCACCAAACGAAAAGAAACGATACTTTTCATCTACAGCATGCTTATATGCATTCATAATATTCTTTTTACTAGAAAATGCTGATACTAGCATTATTAAGGTAGATTTAGGTAAATGAAAATTAGTGATCAAACTATCTATAGCTTTAAATTCATAACCTGGATAAATAAATATATCTGTCCAACCATTACATTCTTTAAATGTATTATACTTTGTCATTATTGTCTCTAATGTTCTAGTAGTTGTTGTTCCAACTGCAATTATATTTCTTTTTTCATCCTTTGCTTTATTTAAAATATTTGCAGTTTCATTAGACATACTATAAAATTCACTATGCATCTTATGTTTAGTAACATCTTCAACATTAACTGGTCTAAAAGTACCTAAACCAACATGCAAAGTAATATAGCAAATTATTACACCTTTTTCTTCTATTTGTTTTAATAGTTTTTTAGTAAAATGAAGTCCAGCAGTAGGAGCAGCAGCACTTCCAACATTCTTAGCGTATACCGTCTGATATCTACTTTGATCATCTAATTTTACTTTAATGTATGGAGGAAGAGGCATTGTTCCTAATTTATCTAATATTTCATAAAATATTCCATCATAAATAAATTCAAAATTCCTAATACCTTCATCTTTTACATCTATACATTTTGCCTTAAGCAAACCATTTCCAAAAGAAACCATAGTATCAACATGAACTCTTTTAGCAGGCTTCACCAAGCATTCCCAGTTGTTACTATCAATGTTTTTAAGAAGTAATACTTCTATTACAGCCCCAGTATCTTCTTTTTCACCAATTAACCTAGCAGGCATAACCTTAGTATCATTAAGTACTAATACATCACCATTATTCAAATAATTAACTATATTATAAAACTTTTCATCACAAAGCTCCCCACTCTCTCTATTCATCACAAGTAATCTTGATTCTTCTCTATGTTCAAGAGGAACCTGTGCAATCAATTCTTCTGGTAAATTATAATCAAAATCATCCGTTTTCATACATAACCTTCTTTCCTCTAATATTATATAATAAATAAAAAGAAAAAGAAAGAACAAAAATAACTTTTGTTCTTTAGAATTAACTAATTGTAACTGTCCCAGTTTGATAAGTAATATCATAATTACTTGTAACATCAGTACCATTTGAATCTATTATAAGTGCTGCACTAGCGGTAATAACACCAGTTCCAGTATTATATTGTTCAGTTGATAAGTAAATATAACTTAAAGTATGTCCGCTTATCAAACCATTAGTAGTTACTTTAGAAGTACTATTTGTAATAGAATTACCATAACTAATTGTTTGATTACTAGCCTTAATAGTCAAACTCTTTTTTGAAATATTACAATTAATAACCTTATTATCAGTAGTATTATCATTCCATTTATACCCATCTTGTAATTTTACAACAGTAGCATAATTTCCAGCATCTATACCAGTATTATTAGTCAAACGATAACCAGTACCGTTATTAATTAAAGTCCTACTAGAGCCATTATAAATATTTGTGTTACATTCTGGAATACTAATAGATGTTAAACCACATGCAGCCTCAGTACTAGTAGTTCTAACATTAGTCTTTTTACTACCAGTAGATAATTCAATCTTAATAGTAGCGGAAAACGCCCTATTTAGTAAATAACTTTGATCTTCTTCATTACTACAATTCTCTATATCACCAGTACACTTTTCAGCCAAATAAATAATCAAAGAATAACTGTCTTCATTCATAGTTAAATCCTCTTGTGTATTTGTTAAAAGCATTCTATTATTAACTAGACTATCAAATGTAGGTGAAAAGTTTCCTTCTGATATTTTATTTCCATTTTTATATAGTTTCCATTTAAAATACTCATCTTTCAAATTACAATCCATATTTATGTTATTTAATGATATATCCATAATTGTATTATCTGGATTAGTAGATAAACCGGATAACTTAAAATTAATCTTTAAAATAGCATCACTAACCGTATTATTTGTTACTTCATTACTAACATCATTAACTGGCATCAATTTATTATTACTTGTAATAGTAGAACTACTGCCATCAAGATAAGTAATATTAGCTCCCATACTAGAAGTTGTAATGTCAATACCAATTGGTTTAAAAGTATTAATTCTAAGAGCAAATGTAATACCAATTATGCCTAAAGTAATTATAACAATCATCAATATAATAAACTTTAAATTATTTTTAATTAAATCTTTATATTTCATTTCTATCTCCTATTAACAATTTAATTATATAATAAAAGAACAATTTAATCAACAAAATATTTATTAATTTCAAAAAAAGAAGCCTCCACTTTCAACTTTATTGCAGTTCTTTCTTCACCATCTATAGATATGTCAATAAATGCTGGTATGCAAACTAGATTTTTACTAGATGAAATAGTAAAACCACTTGTTACCCTTAAATTGAGACAAAGGTAAATTATACCTTTTGTTTTTCTCAATTTTCAGTTGACAATGAAGAACTGCTTTTTTATTTCCATTCTTTCCATGATTAGTATGAACCTCACATAATTTAAAAAAGAAAACATTTCCATCTTCAAAGCAAAAAAAGAACTGTCAAGAAATTAATTATTTAATTTCCTGACAGCCCCAACACCACACTATATTTTATAGTTTTTTCAGTTCAACTTCATA
>CAKOQV010000039.1 GCA_934101345.1 uncultured Bacilli bacterium | reverse complement strand
TTTTGTATATGATAATTTGTGTTTTTTCCTTTATCTTTTCTATGAACAATTTTTTCGAGTTTAAATGCTGCTTTTCTAAATTGCTTTACTCCAAGTAATTCATATACTTTTTTCTCTATTTCTTGACTTTTTTTCATATCTTCCCCTCCTAAATTGCCTACTATTTTATATAAATTGGTAATATTTGTCAAGTGTTTTTGATAAGTATTAAAAAAAAGTGTTTTTGATAAGTATTAAAAAAAAGAAAGAAATTAATCTTTCCTTTTAAATATATCAAAGATACTTTTTTTAGGAGAATCTTCTTTATTTTGTTCTAATTCTTTAACATATCCTATTTTTTCTAGAAGAGGTAAAATATATTTACTTGTATCTTCTTTATCATTTAATGGAGGCATATTATATAATACTTTTAAATCTGACTCTACTTCAAAGTTAGCTATATCACTATCTTTTAATAAACTTTTATTTAATACTATATTTTTACCTTTTAATTCATTAAATATTTTAGGATTTATTAGTGATAATTTATTTAATTTAATAGTACTAGGTTCTATTAAATATAATACATCAGTACATAGATATTCTTTATTTGTTCTATCTAAATCTACTACAAATATATCTATACTACTGTATTTATTTAATGTATCTTGTAGATAATCTTCTTTTACTGATAAACAATCTTTATCATGAAAGTATGTTAAATCTCTTTTATTTAGTTCTATAGCCATAGTACTATAATAATCACTTAGTACTTTTTTTAATAAATATACTAAAGTAGTAGCACCTGCTGAATCAGTTACATTTTTAACTCCAAGTACTTTTTTTGTAGATAAATTAGGAGAAGCATTTGATGAAGTTTCTACTTTACTATCTATATCTTGATAGTAGGCTACATCTCTATAAATATTAGGATTAGTATATAGATACATTAGATCATTTGCATTTTTAGTAAAGTTATATATACCCATACTTACTAATTTAGATAGAAAAATATTTGAATCACTTATTTGATCATCTTTATCAAGTAATAATATTACTTTATCCATATTAATACTCATAGATAATTTTTGTAAGTTATTTAAATCTTTATAATCTTTAATAGCAGTTATATCTAAAAACATTTTATTAAAGAAATAGTTTCCAAATGTAGATATTATTTCATCTACTTCATATTCACCTTCTAGTTTCTTAGATACTTCTATATTTAATGTATTTAATATATCACCATACTTATTTGCTATTACTGTGTCCATTATCTATTTATCCTTTCTATTTTACGAGTTTCCCCGGTGATAGGAATAGTGAAGTTTAACTTTAAAAACGGAAATTCTATTTTAACAAATGTTGTTACTTTATAATAACTACTACTAACATTTGCTATATTTGTTGAGGTTTCCTTAGCAATGCAAAATCCTTTTTCAAAACATGTGCCTCTATTTACTTTATTTTTATCTGTCAACGAAATATTGTAACTAACAGTACCTAAATATTCATTTATTTTACCTGTTACGCCTAAATTGTTTGTTCCTGATAAATTGTTAAAGTCTGATTCTTCCATTCCTTCATTCTGCTCTATGATATCTATTACTCTATTTTTAACTCTAAATGCTTTTGCATAATTTAGAGCAGCAGACATAAATATTATATATACTGCTAGAAAAACAAGTATTAGCTTTATCATAAAAGTTCCACCAACTGCATCTCTCATTTATTTCACCTACTTTTTTTCTTATCTGTTAATGATTAAACCTGTATCTACACCTGTGTTTTTTTCAAAAGTGTTTTTTATCCATTTTCTTCCAATAGAATTTTCACCTGCAAACAACCAAGTTCCTATTCCTAATACTGCTGCTAGTATTACTATAGTGATAACTGTCATTGATACTTCGCCTGTTGCTTCTTTCATTATTTCTCACCTTCTTTCATAAATTATTTTTTTATTCTCTTTTTATATTCAAATCTTTATAAACTCATAAGCATAAAGATTGAAATCAATAGTAATAACATTGAACCACCACCTGTTACACACATCATAATCATGGTCTTTCTTTCCATAGTGTTAAGTCTTGCTTGATACTTCATTTCTCTTGATTTTGCTTGTAGATTAGATACGGATTTAGAGAAGGATATTAATTGTTGATGTTTCTTTTCTTGTTCTCCTAGTCCTAATCTATATAATAATCTCATCATTCTCATTGAATCTCTTACTGGGTATTCTTTAGCAAAATCCATATATGGATCTATTGATGAATCTCCAGATTCTATTTTATCTACTAGCCTTCTTAGACCTGGTTTAAATACTTCAGGAGCATCATCTATACTTTTAGCTAATGCTACTGGTACAGTATAGTGATGAACTAGTACTTCTAAACTTTTTAAGTAATATGGTAATAAGGAATCTATATAATTTAAATGTTTTTTATACCAACTTCTTAAAGAAGTATATTGTTGTTTATATACTAGATATCCTACTACAATAGCGGCTATTACTGTTAGGTAACTCATTTGTGATAAGAATAAGAATATTAATGCTGCCGCTACTATAAGACCATTTCTTATTCTCTTCATAAATACTTCATTTGGATTATATACTCTATCACCATATTTAGCTATTAAAAGAAAATCATAATCTTTTTCTTTTAATAAATTACATAATTTATTATTATTAGTAAAGATATTATCTTTATTTATCTTTCCATTTACCATAAACATATATATTACTATTATGGCTATTATTAGCATTTCTATATACATTATTCGGCACCTACATTCTCGTTATAATATTTTTCTCCTGATAGAAGAAAATAACTATTTATTAAGACAATACCATGTATTAATATTCGAATTAATGTATTATCAATCATAGATATATATGTTTCTTGTCCTATTAGTATTTGGATAAGAGCTACCATACCATATAGTGCTACTCCAAATGTTAGGAACTGTTTATGGAAGTTTGCTCTATCGGTTCTATCTCGATATACTCCTTCTACTAAGATATCTATATCTGATAACATATTTTCAAATGTTTCAGCGGTATCTTTGGCACCTTCTTTGGTTACTTGGAGGAATAATTGATGCATATTTTTTACCATATAGTATGGATACTTGGTATCCATATATTTTATGGAATCATAAACATCTCCTTTTTCATAAGATAAGGCTATCATTGTTTTTACATCAGATAAAAGTGGTTCTTCAAGTATTCCTGACTCTACTACTCCTTCAAGTGACTTAACAAAAGCCTGAGTAGTAGCAAATTCCATTATAGTATTGGTACAATATACTTGTACTTGTTCAAAGATATATTCACTATATTGTCTTTTACATCTTAAATATGTTATATATGGAATGAAAGATACTGCTATTATGATATATACTAATGATATTATTATGTTATAGAAGTATAGATAACTTATTCCTCCTGCTAGTCCAGCAAAGGCTATTATTTGGAATAAATATTGTCTTGGAGTATATTCTAATCCTAGTTCTTTTACTTTTTCTCTCATTATTTTAAATGAGTATGGTTCTAATTTTTTATAAGTATTTACAGCCTGCTGTGAGATGAATTTATATACTGATTCTCCTTGTTTAGTACGATAAGATACTATAAATATTATTATTAAACCTATTAGGATGATTTCCACTTCTATCACCACCTTAACTTATATTTTGATTACTATTTATATTTGCAATATTTATGCTACTTGGAGTACTTGGTGCTGAAGCATAAATATTTGGTATACTACTTTGAGATGATATATTATTAGTATTCATAGTATTTACCGTATTATTACTTGGTATAGTACTACTATTTTCTGTATATAGACTATGATCTACTACAAACTCTCCTACTTTATCTTTATTAATTATATCATTATTTTCACTACTAGTAAACTCTTCTTTTACTAAAATATCTGGAGGCATTATTACTCCTTGGCTTTCTAGGTAAGAAATTAAATATTTAGATGGATTAGCAGTTGTTTCTTTTCCATCAGGAGTCTTTTTATATAGTATTTTATATTCTGCTTTATTATCATCTGTAACATAGAATTCTACTACTTCTGCTACTTCTCTATGAAAAGCATTATATTTAGTACTATAATAACCTTTTATATGTACTCCTAATTGAACATATCTATGTATTGTCTTTAGAAACTGATCTATATCTTGATTTGTTTCTAGTAGGCTATACATTCTACTTGGAATTGATTCTGCTTTATCAGCATGAATTGTTGATAAAATATTATGTCCTGATGATATTGAGTTTCTAACAGCCATTACGGCTTCTGCACTTCTTACCTCGGATAGTAATATCCATCTAGGATTTTGTCTCATACATGTTACTAGTACATCTGAATATGATGCTATATTATTCGTTTTCATAGCTATTATATCTCTATGTGGAAATATTTTATCTAAGTGTAACTCTAATGTGTCTTCGATTGTTATTATTTTTTCGTTTTCTTTAGTATGAGCTGCTAGATACTTTATGAACTCTGTTTTACCACTACCTGTTTCTCCACTTACCATGATATTACAATGTCCTTCAACACATTTAAGTAGAAAGTCATGAATATTTAATCTTATATAATCTTCTGCTATTATTTTATCTTTTTGTAATCTTATTTTAGCAGGAGTCTTTCTTATTAATACTGCTATGCCATTTTTAGCTATAGAATCATGTACAAAGTTCATTCTTAATTCTGCTGATTCAGCATCTAGAAAAGGATTAGCCATATTAAATGATTTACCCATTGAATTAGCACACTGAAAGGCTATCTTTTCCATTAAAGCATTATCTATTCCAGTATTTTCTACTCTATATACTCCTTTAGATAATGATTTTAACCATACTTGTCCTCCATTGTCATAAGATATATCGGTTATATCATCATTATCAAGAAATTGTTTTAATGGACCAAAATCTATTTGACTAAATTGATTGTCCATGTTACACCTCCTTATCCATTATTATTTGTACTATTTGTATCACTTGTATCTTCTGTTACATTATCACTTACTTGTGGTAGATCATCTACTGATACAAATGCTGTCTTAGAATTTATGAATTCTTCTATTTGTAGACTACTTACTGTTACCTTTTGTTCTTCAGATAATGTTGCAGTATTTGGTATTAGTAATAATTCTACATCATAATCTGTTAGATATAATGCTTTTCTTAATAATAAGTGGGTTTCTTCTGGTACAGCAAATAACATATAAGCTGGTGTTCTTGCTTCATCACTATTTTCAAATACATGTCTACCTGATGAATCTTTAACATCTAGTACTTCAATATTACTAATGAATTTACCAAACATAACTTCTCCATCATCATTTAGTGATTTGTAATAGATATTAATATGACTACCGGGTGCCATTGAATTAGCATATGTACTAGCTATTGTAACAGGATAATTTATTACTGTATATCCTTCTGGTACTTCTGAAAAAGCTGAATCTGGTAAGTCTTTTTCTTCTACTACTAAATCTGTATAGAATAAACTTCCTTTAGCTATCATAGTATTATAATTAGAATATTTTCCTACGATACTTTTAGTAGTTGTATAATAATTACCTACTAAAAATGATTTAGGAACATTCATAGTACCTATCATATCATCTGTTATATATGTTCTTGGCTGTATTGTTTGTTTAGCATAAGGTACTGCAACTAACTCTACTTTTGAATTTATTCTATAATTATAACCAATATATAATATTACTAAACATAATATTACCCCTAGTATGGTAACTGTATTTTTGTTACCTAAAAATTTCTTCATTGAAGCTTTTAAATTATTCATAATATCTTCCTCCTTTTAAATAATTTTTGTTATTCTGCATATTCATATTCTTTATAACTCCATGTTATTTTAAGTTTTATTGCTGCTGTTCCTTTTTCCTCTCCTACTCCTGTCCATTTTATGCAATAAGGAGAAGAAGTACTAATGTCATCATAACTACTACATTGATCAATTTCTATATTATTTATTTTTTTAATTTCACCAATACTTAATTTATCATATTTTGTAGCATTATTATCATTTGTATTTGTCCAATCTATTTCTCTATTTAACAAAGCATATAGTAATTCTTCTTGACTATCAACATTGCCAGCAAACTTTACATTAGATATTTTTACATCAGATATATTGCTATGTTTTAGTTCATCTGGTAAATTAATAGGCTCTGTTACTGAATAGTTACCTGAACTACTAGAAGGCATTGAATAATAAGTTTTAGTAAATTTCTTTTCTACAAGAGGAGTTCCATCTTTTCGATTTTCTCCTATTGTTGATTCTTCTTCACCATAATACTCTAATATTGCACTTAAAGTATTAGCTACATGATAATCTGATGTATCTTGATAGATAGTATACTCTCCTATTCCAGTATTTATTGATACTGTTGCTTTAGGTGGGGTTTCCATAATATCAAAATAATTTATTGTATAATTACTACTTGCAAATACTGTTGATTCAGCAAATCTTCTGGTAAAACTTTCTACAAATTTATTTTTAATTATTTTTAATTCTCCTGTTTGTCTATAATAATCCATATCAATGGCATCTATCATAGAGGCTTCGGTTACTTCTTTAAGTAGATAGTAATCATTTTCGTTATTTGTAGTTATATTTTGAAATAGTATTATTATGGTTAATCCGATTAACCCAAATACAATTAATCCAACACTAGCAAATGACCATTTCATGAATTACCACCTTCTTTAATATAGTTCCTAAAGAAATTTTTATCCACTTTACTAAAATAGTTATGATTTTTATTGTATTCTTTTATTGTACTTATTGTTCTATTATCTAATTCTGTATAATATTCTGGTTTCTTATATGAATCTTCAAGTGTCTTCCTATCTTTATTTCCTTCAGTTATATACCAAGTATACCAATTGACTCCTGGAGATCTATTAGGAAATGGATTATTTAAATTTATAGGTCTATAAATAAATTTATACTTACCATTTTCATATAATCTATTAGTTACCTTTAATGAACATTCTGTACCAATAGTCCATGTACCAGTCCATGGTTCATTTTTATTTTGTGAATCTGCCTTAGCTTCCTCATCATTTAGTCTACTTAAGTTTTCTAGTGTTACTTTTATACTATGTTCTTTTTCATTTAATGGTATATAGTATTTATTATTTATATTAGCCTTATTTTCATCTTCTAAATATTTAACTGTACCATTAAAGTTTTCTAATACTGAACTTGGTAAAAAGAATGTACATACCGTTATTAATTTATTATCATTTTTATTATCATTTTTAAATGAACCAGATTCACTACAATTTTTAATCAGCTTATTACCAGTTATTTCTTCTAGTCCAGTTATTGTTAGATTTAATCCATCTTTAAATTCTTGAATACTTTTTAATCTACTTTTCATAGCGGATTCAATTTCTTCAACATTACCTTGAGATAAATTACCAATATTCCAGCTAACTTCATTATAATATGTTATTCCATATTTAAACCATCCACCATCATAACTATTTGCATTATAATTTGTGTCATTATTTACTAAATTAGATTTAAATATATTTGATATATATCCATTTTGTTCTATTTTAACTACTGCACTTGAGTTGTTATTTCTTACTGTTAATTCTTTGCATTCAGAAGATAAATCTTTCCATTTGTTACATTCCATAGGATCAGTACTTTGTTTTGATACTTCACATTTTTTGTCACTTTTAATTTTTATCGTTAAAGTCGTTACTCCATAAACTTTTGCTCGAGTAATTGGCTGCTTGGATTCTATATTAATCTCCCCACTACATATATTAGGAAATTCATCGGATGTTAATGGATTTATAACCTTTCTACATGGATAGTTTTCACAAAATCCCAATGGAGCACCATTGCCGGCAGAACCAGTTTGATATTCCTTTATGTTAAAATATTTATAGTTCTCTATTTCAGTATTATTTGAGTCGTAATTAGCACATGTATAATATTTAAAACTTTGATCTGATATAGAAAAAAATTGTTTTGTAGTTTTTGAAGCTTTAATTATATATTCTCCTGGATTAGTATCTTTCGAATTTTGATTATATTTCAATATGTTATCTTTATTTTTTCCATTATATTTATATATTTGCCCCCATCCAATTTGAGTTGGATTTCTTTCTCCTTTAACAACTGCATGCCATCCTGTAAATAATAATGTCTTAGTACCTGTAGCTGTTACTTTAATAAAATTGCTATCATTTGTGTTTGTGATTACTTCGTCTAGTACATTTAGTTTTTCTTCTACCCATTTTTTTCCATTTTCTTCTTTATTATGATTTGTTTTTACCATTTCATTAAATATTTCTGTTCCTTTACAATTGTTATATCTTAAATTGTAATCATCATTTGTAGCAGCTATTGTAAAATATAAATTCTGTTTTTCTGGTTCACTAAATTTATCGGCCAATTTATTTAATTCAATGGTCGTTTGAAATCCTATACTTTTATAATCATATTCTTTCTTGTTATTATATATTAATGTATTTGTAAAATCAAAGCCACTTCCATTTACTATTCCTTCACCTTCTGTAAAATAACAGTTATTTTCTGATTTACATAAATTAATTTTTATTTGTGGATTGGTGTTTTTATTATTATTTGTTAAATGAATTAAGGCCCAACCATCTATAATTATCTTTTCGCTTGTTATTTTCAAATCTAATACATCATATATTAGATCACCACATGAAGCTTTTACATTTGATATATTTACCATAAATAGTGCTAATGATATTAAAAACATTTTTATGAAGTGTTTTTTCATTCTAAAACACCCCTTTTCTTTTTCTTCTGAATAATAATTAATACTATTAATATTAATAATATTATGCCTAGTACTACTATAATATAGATTTGATAATCAGTAACATATTTTAGTAATTCATTTAAAATTTTTTTTATTGTTATATTATCTTCTTTAGTAGTGTTATCTTCTGTATTTTCTTTAATATTATGCGTGTTTCTATATTCTTCTACTTTTTTCTTGAATGTATCATAACTAACTTGGTATTCTAAATATTTGCCACACAATTTAAAATCATCACCATCTATTCCTTTGCATAATGGGTCTAGCGAATATTCATTAAATGTTGGTAACCTAAAACTTATGCTTCGGATCATTTTTTCACATTTATCTGAATAAATATCTAATGACCAATTTCCAGTTCCTAATTCATATTCCATGACATCATTTTCTTTTTTTAGTTCTGTCTCATATGCTGGTATATAAACTTTTAAATCATCATTAACATTTCTAATAGTTATTCTAAATCTATTATAAACTATATCCTCACCATCTTTAATAGCTCCTAAATGTTTATATGTTACTTTTATTTTATTAGCTTCTTGTTTTAGGGTATTTAGTTCTTCTTTAGTACATTCAGCATATACTGATAGAGTACTTAATATTAATATTAAAATAGTAAATAATATATATTTTATTTTTTTCATATAAGTACTCCTCTCTTACTCTATTCTATATATAATGATATCATTTTTTTGTTTAAAATAAAAGCAGTTTTTGCATTTTTCTTGAAAAAGTGATATTATTGTATTGGTGATTTTAAAGATGAAAAAGAAAAATTATTTGGTTATTAGTGGTATTATACTTATTGCTATTATTATTGGGGTTATTGTTTGGTATAGTATATATTCTGGTAGCAGGAATTTTATTAAACTTAATTATAATGAAATATTGGAAAAAGTTGATAATAAAGAGAGTTTTATATTATGTGTATCTGCGAGTGAATGTACTCATTGTAAATCTTATAAACCTAAATTAAAAAAAATATCTAATGATTATGATATTAAAATATATTATACTGATGTTGATAAATTTAATGATAATGACTATGATGAATTTAAAGATAAGTTTAGTTTTGATGGTGGAACTCCTACAACAATATTCTTTAAAGATGGTAAAGAAAAAACTACTGCTACTAGAATCGAAGGAGATATATCCATAGAAAGAACTATAGATAAATTTAAAAAGAATGGCTTTATTAAATAAGTGAAGTTGTAAAATAAAAGTAGACACAAAAAAGATGTGTTTACTTTTTCTTTGGTATAATTTAGTAAAGGAGATGAA
>CAKOQV010000038.1 GCA_934101345.1 uncultured Bacilli bacterium | reverse complement strand
GAATAGCGAATAAGCAAAATATGGAACCTGAGATGATGCCTATTCTTGAAGAAAAATTAAAGGAGTTCCCTGATAGAAATAAATATTTAAAAAAAGAGCATGATATGAAATTACTTACTTTAATTGATAAAAAAGCAAACAATAATATTGAACTAACTTTGAATGACCTTAAATTTTTATATGAAATTGATAGTAAAGTTGAAGGATTTGGTTACGAGAAAGATCCTAGAATAGATGAAATAAAAAGCAAGAGAAATATAAAGAAAGATTATGTACTAATATTTGATGTAAAAAAAGAAGAGGTTGCTTTATCACAAGAAGAGTGGGAAGAGAACCCAAATAAGTTTAAAGTTTTAGTTTCTGATTTATATCTGAAAACTTTAATTAACGCTACTGACTTAGTGCTTCCACGCCACATTATTGGTAATTTATATTTAAACAGACTAACTAGTGCGAAGGGACTTGTTTTACCTCAAAGTGTTGGTGGTGATTTAGAGTTAACTAGACTAACTAGTGCGAAGGGTCTTGTTTTACCTCAAAATATTGGTGGTGGTTTATATTTATGGTCTTTAACCAGTGCGGAGGGTCTTGTCCTACCTCAAGACTTTAGTGGTAATTTGGATTTAAGTGGTATAATTAGTCCCAAAGGACTTATTTTACCTCGACATATTGATGGTAATTTATTTTTAGATTACTTGTCTAGTACCGAGGGACTTGTTTTACCTCAAAGTGTTGGTGGTAATTTATATTTAAACAGACTAACTAGTGCGAAGGGACTTGTTTTACCTCAAAGTGTTGGTGGTGATTTACACTTATGGGCTTTAACCAGTGCGGAGGGTCTTGTCCTACCTCAAAGTATTGGTGGTAATTTATATTTAAACTACCTAACTAGTGCTAATGGTCTTGTTTTACCTCAAAGTGTTGGTGGTTATTTAGATATACACAACCTAGATAGTGCCGAGAGCCTTGTATTACCCCAAAATATTGGTGGTGGTTTGAATTTAAGTGGACTAACTAGTGCTAATGGTCTTGTTTTACCTTATGGCTTTAATTTAAATAAGTTAATATGTCCAAGTTACATTAAAAATGAAATATTACAAAATCCTGATAAATATTTTAGAAAACCTCCTAGTGAAGAAGAAAACATAAGTATACATCATAAAAGATAAACTTAAAATTGAAGACTACAGGCTTCAATTTTTTCATTAAAGACCTTAGGCTTTAATGATAGTGAAGAGACTATAGGCTCTGAGCTAATAATATACAATTGTTTGCTTTTTATATTATTATTATTTACTAAAAGCAATTTATATGTTATACTTTTATATGTAAATATGGAGGTAATAAAATGTTAGATTATATTATTATAGGACTATTAATAATAGTTATTATACTTGTTATTATAGCTATTAGTAAAAATGTTAATGAAGGAAAAATTACAGAAAGATTAGGTACTTTAGAAACTACTACAGTGAAAGAATTATCTAGTTTTCAAATAGATATAATGAAAACTATGAATGATAATTTTAATGGACTTAACGACAGAATTGAAAAGAAACTTACCCAAATTAATGACAAGGTAAATGAAAGATTAGATGATAACTTTGCTAAAACTAATAGAACATTTACTAATATATTAGAAAGATTATCTAAGATAGATGAGGCTCAAAAGAAGATAGATACTTTATCTACAGATATTGTTTCACTACAAAGTATTTTAACTGATAAAAAAAGTAGAGGTATATTTGGTGAAATTAATCTTAAACATATCTTAGTTAGTATATTTGGTGAAAAGAATGATAAGGTATATAGACTTCAGTATACTTTCCCTAATACCACTATTGCGGATGCTGTTATATTTGCTCCTGAACCACTTGGTACTGTTGCAATTGATTCAAAGTTTCCTTTAGAACATTATCAAAAAATGGTAGATAAAAATCTTCCTCAAGTAGATAGAAATATAGCAGAAAAAGAATTTAAAGTAGATGTTAAGAAACATATTGATGCAATTGCTAGTAAATATATTATACCTGGGGTTACTTCTGATCAGGCTATTATGTTTTTACCTGCGGAAGCATTATTCGCTGAGATAAATGCTTATCATACTGATTTAATAGAATATGCCCATAAAAGAAGGGTATGGATATGTTCTCCTACTACATTAATTAGTACTTTTACTATTATTGAAGTACTTCTTAAGAATATGGAAAGAGATAAATATGCAAGTATTATTCACGATGAATTAAATAAACTTGGTGTTGAATTCGGTAGATATAAAGAAAGATGGGATAAACTTTCTAGAAGTATTGAAACTGTTAATAAAGATATAGAAAATATTCATGTAACTACTGATAAAATAAGTAAAAGATTTGACTCTATTAGTAAAGTAGAACTTGGAGATAAAAAAGAAATAGAATAATTAAAAACTCTTAATAATATCTTATTATTTGAATAAATTTAAATGAGGGATATTATGATAAGAGTTTTTTTCTTTTTACTTGGATTTGGTCTTATGGTAATTGGATGTAGTTTTATCATATTATATCTAAATTTAACCACTATGGGGTATAATTTTTTAGAATATGTTAATTTTATTATAAGAAGAGTAGAATGTTACTTTAGTATTATTGGCTTTATAATTATGATTTTATCTATTACTTTGAAAGGGGATTATAGAAAATGAATTATATTTATGATATAGTACTTAATTTTAATAAAGAATATTATAACTTCTTTGAATGGAATAAGAGAGATAATATTGTTAATGTAAAAAAAATACCATTATTTCTTGTTAATAATGATACTTTTAAAATGTTTAAATATGATAATGTAACTGTAAGTAGTGATTTTATTAATTTAATTAGAGATAAAACTTATACTTATTCTAGAATTAAGATAGGTAATACTTCTTTAATAACTAATGGTAAAGAAGTTATTGCGGTACTCTTTAATGATAAGGGTGAACTTATTAAAAGAAGTAGTCTTTTGTTAGATGAAGAAGAAGAGGTATTAAATGAAACTTCTAATGATAGTATTTATAATATTGATATTGTTAAATCCTCAAGAAATAAGATTTCTTTTGTAAATAGAAGTCAAAAAGAAAAGAAAAACTTTTTAATTAAATATATTAATAAGGAGAACAATCTTACTAATCTAAAATATTTATATTATGATTATTTTGAAAAAGAAGATGATAATATTAATAATATTAAAAAGTCTTTAATTAATGAAATTAAATATAATTGGAACAATAAATTAGATAATTTGTATGAAACTGTCAAAATATTTAAAAAGATTAAAAATTAAAAGAAGGGTGATTCCTTCTTTATTTGTTATTTATAAATTTATGTATTTTATGTAACTCTTTAGCAGTATTATTTACAAATTCTTCTTTATCATCACATTTAAATTTTTGAGTTAAAATTATCATGTAATATGGATTTTCTGCATCTACATAACCAGCCTCATGGTAAGCAATATCCCAACTACCATATTTTTTAACAAAATTATTATTTTCAATGGATTCTGGTAATACTATACTAAATGATGGATTACTAAGCCAATTATAAAAGTCTTGTCCATATTTACTTTTATTAATAAAGTCTCTTACTTTCTTCCAGTATATTGCCATATCATCACAATTTATTAATCCAAATAAATCTTTGCCTTCCATTGTATGGAGTGCTCCAAGTGATTTACCATATTTTTCTAAGTTTTCTTTTCCAACATAATTAACAAGTTTTATATATGCTGTATTATCACTTTCTGTTATTGTTAATCTAATTAAATCTTTTATAGTGTAATATGTATCTTGCTTTTGAAATTTAATGATTCCAGTATCTTGTTTTAAATCAGTCATAGTTACTAAAAGAGTATCCTCTAGTGATATTTTTTTGTTTTCAGCCATTTCTAATAACATTACGCACACTAATATTTTAATACTTGAAGCAGCATAGAATAGTATATCTGAATTGTATGATAATATACTTCCAGTATTTATGTCTTCGTAGTAATAGGCCACTTTTTCTTTTTGTTTGAGATACATTGTATTTAGTTCTAAATAATATTTTTTTAATTCTTCTTGTTTATCTTTTAATGTTTCTGAAACATTCTTTAGTTCGCACTTCATATTTATCTTATAATTCATAACATCAGTCCTTTCATATCTAATTATATCATATTTTAGAATTTTCATGAAAAAAATGATACTTAATGTACCATTTTATTTGTTATTTTCTTCGAGCAATTTTATAATCTTTTTTTGGTTACTTTGAAGTTCTTTTATTTGATCATGTAGCACTTCAAGTATTAGTTCACTTTTTAAATCCGTCTTATAATCATTTAAACTTCTTAAACTATCTTTTTTAGCCGCTCTATTCTGACTCATCATAATTATTGGTGCTTGAAGAGCCGCTATACATGATAATATTAGATTGAGTAGAATAAATGGATATGGATCTACGTTTACTATCATTAAATAATTAATTATCATCCATAGTATAAGAAATATGCAAAATACTATAATAAATCCCCATGATCCTGCTACTGCAGTAACTTTGTCGGCCAATTTATCTCCTAAACTTCTTTTGGCATCTTCTTCTTTGTCTGAGTCAATGGCTATTGGACTATCCAAAAGCATATCAATAAGTTCATCTTCATCCTTAATATCAAAATCTTTATTTAGTAATAATTTTACTAAGTTATCTTTTCTTTTGTTCACTTCCATAGTTACCTCCATTTTTTATAATTTATCATATTTTAATTTTAACACTTTATTTAGATGTTGTAAACTACTAAAAAATGATACTTAATGTACCATTTTATTTGTTATATTGAGATTTATAAGTTTCATACTTCTTTTCTAATACTGTATCAGTAAACTTAAGTTTGGCATCCTCACGCATTTTTTCTAATGCTTTATATTGGACTGAAGTATCTTCTGACTTATGTTCAGAAACTAATGAAGTAATTATTTCTTCTTTTACATCTTTAAGAGCTGGTTTTTCTTTTTGATCTATTCTATATATTACATGATATCCATAAGAAGTTTGAACTGGCTCTTTAGTATAAGAATTATTTTCTAGTTTTTGCATTGCTTCCATATAAGCAGATTCAAGACTAGCATTATATGCTTTATATCCTAGTTCTTCATATGTTATTTTATCCTTATATTCATCTTTTACTTCATCAAATGATTTTCCTTCATTTAATTTAGTAATTATTTCTTTAGCTAAATTTTCGGCTTCTTTCTTTTCTTCATCAGTAGCACTACTACTAACTTTTACTAAAATGTGTTTGGTATTGATATCTCCATATACCTTATCTTCATAGTACTTTTCTATTTCTTTATCAGTAATTTGTTCTTTTATATAATCATCAGTATACTGTGTTCTTCTATATTGAAGTCTTAAGTATTCAATAAATGCCCTTTCACTACCAAAGCCATTTTTAGTTAAGAATTCTTCTTTACTATATCCATAGTACTGATTATACATATTGTAATATTTTTCTGCTTGATCATTTAATTCAGTATTCATTTCATCTGTTTCAGGATATTTTTCTTCAAGTATTTTATTATCTATTATATCTAGTAAATTACTTACTGAATAGATTTCTTTCATATCTTCATATAAATCTTCTGCAGTTACAGTTAAACCATCTATACTTGCTACTGGCTCTAAACCATTCTCTAATTTAGCTATTCTATCTGGCCATATTAAGATTACTACTAGTACTGTAGCAAGTACTCCTCCAATTACTCCATAAATAGCTAATCTATATTTATCTATAAAATCATAGAATTTGAATAGTTTATCGTATTCTTTCTTATTAGTATTTTTCTTTTCCTCTTTTTTTACCTCTTTAACTACTTTTTTTTCTTTTTTTGTTTCTGCTTTACTTATAGCATTCTTCTTAGTACCTTTTTTTGATACTTCTTTTTTATTTGCCATTTTGTTATCTCCTTTCAAAGTTACATTATTATAATATCAAAAATAGGGAAAAATTACAATATGATTTTTGAAATATGGGGAAAATAACATATTTTAATTACTTATTTTTAATATATATTTGATTTCATACTAATTAGCCCAGCACACTTTTTATGTTTTTCCATAAAATACTATGAATAGAAAAAAAGGAGGAATGTATTATGAGTAACTGCGGTTCACCTTGCGGCGGATCTAGTGCCGCTATTGTACTAGTATTATTTATCTTATTAATAATAATACTTGGAGCTTGGATATAATAAAGGAGGTGCATTAAAATGTCTGGAAATAGTTCATGTAAAGGAAATAATGGCTTCTTAATTGTTATTGTTTTATATATTCTACTTGCTATTATACTAGGTTCTGCTTTCTTTTATTAAAATATCTTAGTTTAGAGAAACTATCTTTGGATAGTTTTTTTCTTTATAAAAAGTAGGCTAAAACCTACTTTAACTTATTATATACTTCTTCAAGTGATAATTTTTCTTCATTATTATATTTTGGTATTAGGTGTAAATGAAAATGTTTTACTTCTTGACCTAAGCCATTATTTTCACAAAGTGATATACCATCATAGTTTAATCTTTCTTTAAGAAGTGCAGCAATTTCTTTGGCTACCTTTAGTATATGATGTAGTGCTTCTTCATCTATATCAAAAAAATCTTGATAATGTTTCTTTGGTACTATAAGAGTATGTCCTATATGATTAGGATTTACATCTAAGAATACTTTAACTATCTCATCTTCATATATTGTATATGATGGTATTTCATTATTTATTATTTTGCAAAATACATCCATGTTATTACCTCCATACTAAGTATAACATTTTTTAAATTATTTTACTATTACTTTATCTAATTTTAGTATATATTAGTGGCTTATATATGATAGATACACTGGTATATCATTGTTACACTTATTAAGTATAAGTGTAACAATAACACTGGAAGACCTTAGGCTGGAAGTGCATAACATAAAAAGAACTAAGTTAATTTCTTAGTCCATTTATTGTATGAATATCTGCGAATATTCTAACATTATTATGTAAAATTTAGTATATTTTTATTCATAAGGTTAACTTTTTTAAATTTATCTGCTATAATTTAGGTATGAGAAGTAGTAAAAAAATACTATTTATTATATTCATGTTTATATTCTTTATTGGTTCTGCTAATGCAAGCAGTAAAGAAAAGGTAACTTTTTCTAAATGCGTTGATGGAGATACTATTAAAGTAACCATAGATGGTGAAATAAACATAGTTAGAATGCTAGCAATAGATACTCCAGAGTCTGTTCATCCCACTAAAGGGGTTGAATACTATGGTAAAGAAGCAAGCAATTATACTTGTAATTTAGTTACTAATGCAAAGAAAATAGAACTTGAATATGATAAAAATAGTGATAAAAAAGATAAATATAATAGAGTTTTAGCTTGGGTATGGGTAGATGATACTTTACTTCAAGATGAACTTGTTAAGAATGGCTATGCAGAGGTTGCTTATTTGTATGGTGATTA
Source organism: uncultured Bacilli bacterium (assembly GCA_934101345.1). Classification (GTDB taxonomy): domain Bacteria; phylum Bacillota_I; class Bacilli_A; order RF39; family UBA660; genus CAG-302. The sequence continues at coordinate 2,755 of CAKOQV010000038.1, read as the reverse complement.
TAAGTATACTAATACTCTAAAGGATCACCAAGCAGTAGCAGAAGCCTCTAAAATAGGTATATGGAATGAAGAAGCAAGAAAGGAGTTTGATTCAAATAGTAGTTCTAAGAATGATGATAATACTACTGATAATAGTGATAGTTATATTGATTTAAAGAATATGTCCACTAGTGATATTATTATAGTTATAGGAGTAGTAATTATTGGAATTGTTTTAGGACCCACTATTAAGAAAATTAAAAGAAAAATAAAAAAATATACTAAATAGAAAGGAATGTTAATTTGAAAAAAGATATTACACTTGTTATTTTAGCAGCAGGTATGGGTAGTCGTTTTGGAGGACTTAAACAAATTGAACCTATGGGTCCTAACGGGGAATTTATTATAGACTATTCTGTATATGATGCTATTAAGGCTGGATTTAATAAAATTGTATTTTTAATAAAAAGGGAAAACTATGATTTATTTAAGGAGACAATAGGAGCTAGAGTAGAACCATATATTAAAACTGAATATGCTTTTCAAGAACTTAATAATCTACCTTTAGGATACACTCTTCCTAGTGATAGAGTTAAACCTCTTGGTACTGCTCATGCGGTACTTTGCTGTAAGGAAAAGATTCATGAAAACTTTGCAATGATTAACTCAGATGACTTCTATGGAAGAGATGCTTTTATTAAAGCTTATGATTATTTAAGTAAGGTAGATGAGTCTTCGAGTGAATATGGAATGATAGGATATAAAGTTGCTAATACTCTTACAGAAAATGGCTCTGTTAAAAGAGGAGTATGTAATGTAGATAATAATGGATATCTTACTAATTTAACTGAAAGTAAAGTAGAGAGAGTTAATAATGAAATAATTGCTAGTCCACTAGATGGAAGTAAAGCATTTACTGTTAAAGATGATGATACTGTCAGTATGAATTTTCTATTATTTACTCCTAGTATATTTAATTATATAGAAGATGGTTTCCCTAAGTTCTTTGATAATAATAAAGATAACTTACTTACCGCAGAGTATTTAATTCCTGATGTTCTTAGTAATTTAATTAAGAATAATAAGGCTAGTACTAAGGTTATTCCTACTAGTGCTAACTGGTATGGTGTTACTTATAAAGAAGATACTCCTGGAGTAAAGAAGGCTATTCAAAATCTTGTAGATAATCATGAATATAATGATAATTTATGGGACTAATATGTTAAATTATGTTATTTACATAAATCTATTTAATTTTTAATTTAGATTTGTTATACTTATGTTGTATAGAAAGGATTGATTTAAATGAAATATAATATTCGTGGAGATAAAATGGTAATTACAGATGCCATAAAGGATTATACAGAAAATAAACTAAGTAGATTAGAAAAGTATTTTAAGGACGATGATATTAACGCTAATGTACTTGCTAGAGTTAGGGGTAATTCACAAATAGTGGAGGTTACTATTCCTACGAGCAAGTATGTTCTTAGAAGTGAAGAAGAAAATGAGGACTTATATGCTGCGATAGACTTAGTTACTGATAAGTTAGAAAGACAAATTAGAAAGAATAAAACTAGATTAAATAGAAATACTAAGGAAAGTGTTAAAGAATTTAACTTTGATTATGAAGTTAAGGAAGAAGAGACCTCTAAAGAAAAGATAGTTAAAAGAAAAAATATTGAAACTAAACCTATGGATGAAGAAGAGGCTATTCTTGAAATGGAACTATTAGGTCATTCATTCTTTGTATATAAAGATATGGATACTAACAACACTTGTGTTCTTTATAAACGAAAAGACGGTGACTACGGTCTAATAGAAACTAAATAATATTTGAGTATCAACAATTGTTGTTGATACTTTTTTAATTTTTAGCGTCACTTCTACAGACACTGTGAATAGCTTTATTTTATATTCATATCTATCAACATATACTGTTAATAAAATTGAAGTTTTAAAGACTTATGGCTTTAAAACTCTTTTTTGAAGACCTTAGGCTTCAAAAAACACTGAGTGATTACAAGCACGAGGTGAAACTATAATAAAATAAGGTAAATATTAAATATTTACTAGTTTTTTTAATCAAAATATAGTAAAATATTATCTAGGAGATGATTTGATGTTTAAGATACTTAAAAAGATGTTTGATAATGAATATAAAGAATTATATAGATTTAGTAAACTAGCAGACCAAATAGATGCTCTTGATGAAGAAATGAGTAAATTATCTGATAAGAAACTTGCTAGTTATACTGATAAGTTTAAAAAGAGACTAGAAGATGGAGAAACACTAGAAGATATTCTAGTGGAAGCTTTTGCTGTTGCAAGAGAAGCTGCTTATAGATGTGTTGGTATGAAACCATTCTACTGCCAACTACTTGGTGGTCTTGCTATTCATTATGGTAATATTGCTGAAATGAAAACTGGTGAAGGTAAAACCCTTACTTGTGTACTTCCTGCTTATTTAAATGCTTTAACAGGCAAAGGTGTTCATATCGTTACAGTTAACGAATTTTTATCTACCAGAGACTCTGAATGGATGGGTAGTATATTTAGATTCTTAGGTCTTACTGTAGGACTTAACTTAAGAGAGTTATCTTTTAAAGAAAAACAAGATGCTTATAACTGTGATATTTTATATAGTACTAATAATGAACTTGGTTTTGACTATTTAAGAGATAACATGGTTGTAAAAAGAGAAAATAGAGTACAAAGACCTCTTAACTATTGTATTGTCGATGAAGTTGACTCTATCTTAATAGATGAGGCTAGA
>CAKOQV010000037.1 GCA_934101345.1 uncultured Bacilli bacterium | reverse complement strand
CCCATAGCTCAACTGGATAGAGCGTTTGGCTACGGACCAAAAGGCTGTGGGTTCGACTCCTACTGGGCGCACCATTTATATAAACCACAAAAATACTAATCGTTTTTGATTAGTATTTTTTCTATATAACTAACAATCAGATACATAAGATAAGAAACTATTAACAAAATAACAATACCTGACATAACCAAATTCAAATTAAATACTTGTGAACCATAAGTAATCAAATAACCAATACCCTCTTTAGATACCAAAAATTCTCCCATTATAACACCAATAAGTGTCATACTAATATTAATCTTAAGACTACTAATTATTGTAGGATAACTACTAGGCAAAATAACATATCTAAATATTTGCCTTTTTGAGGCTTTAAAGGACTTTAGTAGATTAATTCTATTTTGGTCTGTAGAAATAAAGCCATTATATACTGTAATAATTGTAACAATAACAGATATCAAAAGAGCCATAATAATAATAGATTTAATATTAGCACCAAAATAAATAATAATAATTGGACCAATAGCCACCTTAGGCAGACTATTAATAATAGTTAAATAAGGATCAAATATTCTATAAAGAAAGTTAGAATACCATAATACAATAGCTACAACTATACCTATCAAAGTACCAATACCAAAACTAATGAGAGTTTCATATACCGTAGTCCATATATGATTAAATAAATTACCATCTTTATATAATTTAATAATCGTATTAATAATTCTACTAGGAGAAGAACTAATAAAAGTATTAATAACCTCACACTTAGCAAGCAATTCCCAAATAACTATAAGACTTACAATAAATAGTACTTGAAGAAGATGTACTAGTATACTTGTAATTTTCTTTTTTCTTATAAATCTTTTATGTTCCTCACTATACATGGAAATCAATATCCTTCCATATCTTATCATAATACTCTTTAAATTCTTCCTTATTTCTATTACCAATAGGAGTACTCTTATTCATCATTTCAATATTATAAATACTCTTAACCTTTGCTGGTCTATTAGATAACACAACCACCCTATCAGCCATTGAAATAGCTTCCGCCACATCATGTGTTATCATAATTGTAGTCTTCTTTTCTTTCTTAATAATCTTCCAGACATCATCAGATACAGCAAGTCTTGTTTGATAATCCAAAGCACTAAAAGGTTCATCAAGGAGAAGTATATCCGGATTAATAGCCAGTGTTCTAATTAAAGCTACCCTTTGTCTCATACCACCAGATAGATTCCTCGGATACTTATACGCAAAGTCAGATAGACCATATGTCTCCAAAAGTGCTTTAACTCTATCAATATTTTCCTTAGTAACCTCTTTCTTAATCTTAACCCCCAGAAGGCAATTATCTAATATATTAAGCCAAGGAAATAAAGTATCATTTTGAAGCATATATCCCATTCTAAGTTCATCTTTAGAATATAATATCTCACCAGAAGACTTATTTTCAAGTCCACACAGGATTGAAAGAAGTGTCGTCTTACCACATCCCGATGGACCTACTATTGCAACAAACTCACCATCTTTAATATTTAAATTCAAACTATCAATTGCAGATATTTCACTTTTATTTGTATGATATACCTTTGATAAATTACTTATCTCCAATATATTATCTGAATTCACTAAAGTATTCATCGTAAATCAGTTTATCATACGAAACATACTCATTAAGTTCTCCAGAAGCCCTCATAATATCTTGAATATGTTTCCATTCATCTTCTTCAATAGCAATAGTATCTCTCCATGCATCAGATTCTTTATATCTCTTTACCATTGTAGTTAAATCATCAATTGAAGTATCAGGAAAGAAAGATACAATAGTCTCAGCAACTACCTTAGGTTCATTTTCTTTAACAAACTTTAATCCTTTTTGAATAGCCTTAGAAAAACCTTCAATAAGTTCAGGATTAGCCTTTATAAAACTACTCTTAGCATTATAGGCTGTATAAGGAACAGCACCACCATAAGTACCAACATAGGCAACTACATAACCATAGCCTTGCTTTTCTACTGAAGTAGCATTAGGTTCAAATAAAGTAACAAAGTCGCCAGTACCACCAATAAATGCTCCCTCCATTGCAGGAAAAGCAACTGATGTATCAATACTTAAATCTTTAGTAGGATCAATATTAGCCTCTCTAAGAGCCCATTCAAAAGTCATTTCTGGCATACCACCTTTTCTGCCACCAATTACTGTTTTACCTTTCAAATTATCTAAAATAAAATTATCAATCTTTTCTCTAGACACTAAGAAAGCTCCATCTCTCTTTGTCAAAGCAGCAAATACCTGTAAATAATCCTTTTCACCGCCATTATATACATAAATAGTAGCCTCAGTACCAGAAAAACCAATTTGTACATCTCCAGATAGTACAGCGGCCGTAACAGCATCTGCGCCTGGTGTCAAAGTAAGTTCTACATCAATACCCTCTTCTTCAAAGTATCCTTTACTAATTGCAGCATATTGCGGAGCATAAAATATGCTATGAGCAACTTCTGCTACAGTAACCTTAGTAAGATCTTCTTTTTCATTGTTTTTCTTATTTTGAAATATTCCAAATATTACTAAACAAATAACTATTAGAAATAATATCAAACTAACAAATGTTCTTTTCATTTTTTAACCTCCCAGTTTCATATTATTATATTCTTAGTTATAAAACTTGGTATAGTCAAATAACATAAAACATATATTATTTTCTTATGTTCACTTTAAGTCTAAGTCTTAAAGTGTTTATTTGAGCCAAAGTATTGTCTCAAATAAATATATCAGTCATATCTATTATATATAAGAGAGAACTATATACTAAACATTAAAAATAATAATTAAATTAAATATAAAGAATATACTATACTAAGTAGTAAAATAAGTACACAGTTTACACATATTGACAAAAATAAAGTTTTATGCTATAATCTTATCAATCTGATGGCACATTATTCTAGTCAATTAAACTTACTATGAAGGTGAACCTAAAAGCTCACTAAAGAGCACATCGATGAAACTTCTGGTGTTTGCTTTATACGCCCAGTTTAGGGTGAATGCTGGAAGGTAAGGATTTTGGGCACTCATAACGGCATATGATTCTGTTCCAACTTCCGTGGAGACCTAACTTTGTGTTAATGCTATTGTGTGCATAATATGAACTAGGATTAAACCTACTATGTGGGGAAACTTACGAGTAGCGTAGCTTGTCTTGCGTGATTATAGGGGATTGTTGATCAGTTATATCTTTCCTAGCTAGAAATATATAATATTGCAATATGAAACTATAATTGCAAAAAAGAATTAATAGTAAGAAAGTTGCCCGAGGAAATCTCCTAGAGTGACATCTTATAGGATTACAGTGTGTACTAAGTGGTAATCAAGTCATATATCTGGTGACAATATATTAGTTTCTATAAAGGGAAACCGCTAATTTGGTAACGAGTTAGTAGAAACTAGGGAAATCCTACTTGACCTAAGACATAAAGTTAACTATAAGAATTGCCATAGTATTAAGTAAAAGGCCTACTCTATTGGCCTTTTTTAATAATCAGAAAGGAAATAATATGTCAAAAAACAAAAATAGTAAAACAAAATGGGTAATAACAGTAACATTCTTAGCCTTCTTTATATCATTTATTTTTTCTTTTGGCTCTAATACCATAATGCCAAAAGTAAATTTATTCGTAGGTATCATAATATTATTATTATTTATAGCCATAGGGATAGTGTTTGATATGATTGGAGTAGCAGTTACATCCACTGATGAAGAACCATTACATGCTATGAGTTCTAAAAAAATAAAAGGAGCAAAAAAAGCCGTATCATTCAAAAAGAATGCTGATAAAGTATCATCATTTTGTAATGATGTAATTGGTGATATATGTGGCATTGTATCAGGTTCTGCTGGTGTAACAATAGCGACTTCTCTATCAGAAAAATTAAATACTAGTGTATTATATACAGGACTAGTAATTACTGCTTTAACTGCAGCCTTAACAATAGGAGGTAAAGCTTTCTTTAAAAGTATTGCTATCAAAAATAGTAATCAAATAGTTCATATGACTGCAAAAGTATTATCAATATTTGAAAAGAAGAAAAAATAAACTTCTTTTTTTATTTTTAGATAATAAAATTAATTAGGTGATACTGTGAAAAAATATAGTAAAATACTTTTAATAGCAGTAATAATAATAAGTCTATTTGGAACATTAATGATATATTCATCTTCTTATGTATGGGCAGAGTATAAGTTTAATGATCCATATAAATATTTAAAATCACAAAGTATATTCTTAATATTAGGATATATAGTTATGTTTATTGTAAGTAAATTTCCTTATCAAAACTATAAAAAACTATCTAATATTATTTTCTTTATATGTTTAGGTATGTTAGCATTAGTACTAATTCCAGGTATAGGAACAGTAAGAAATGGTAGTAGAAGTTGGTTTGGTATAGGAGGACTAGGAGTGCAACCATCAGAATTTACTAAATTAGGACTAATAATATTTACATCTAAATATTTAGAAAATAATAATAAAAACTTAAAAGATATAAAAAAAGGAGTTCTTCCTATACTAGGAGTACTTTTTCTAGTATTTGCTCTTATCATGTTAGAACCAGACTTTGGCACAGGAGTAGTAATAGTTATGACTATCATAGTATTATTATTTGTAAGTGGCGTTAAAATGAACTTCTTCATCAAACTTGGAGTATTAGGACTACTAGGAGTAGTAGTATTGGTAATAATAGCTCCATACCGAATGGAAAGAATAATATCATTTATTAATCCTTGGTCCGATCCTCTTGGTAGTGGTTTCCAAATAATCCAAAGTTTATATGCTATAGGTCCAGGAGGCCTACTAGGACTAGGATTTGGTAATTCAGTACAAAAACATTTCTATTTACCAGAACCACAAACAGACTTCATATTTTCAATTATAAGTGAAGAATTTGGCTTCCTAGGAGTTATAATTGTAGCCACTCTATTCATAACTATAATCTATTCTGGATTTAAAATAGCTATGAACTGTGAAGATAAATTTGGTAAATATCTAGCCTTTGGTATAACCTTTGGTTTAGCCTTTCAAACAATGTTAAATCTTATGGTAGTAGTAGGATTAATCCCTGTAACAGGAGTTACCCTCCCCTTCTTATCTTATGGTGGTAGTAGTCTCCTAATAAGTCTAACAAGTATGGGTATACTACTAAATATAAGTAAATATCATAACTAAAAAAAAATAACTATATGTTATATTTTTTTATTATATTCACTATAAGCCTTATCCTAAGTCTTATTAGTGTTTAATTAAGCCAAGTATACTTGTCTTAATTAAATGTATCCAAGATACCTATCAAATATAAGCATAGTATATATACTTAGAAAACAATTTACACCAAATATATACCTATGGCTTATATATAATAGATATGTAGATATATTATTTTGAGACAATATAACATATTGGCTCAAAATAACACTGTAAGACTAAAGACTTACAGTGAACATAAAAAGAATGCATTATTCAAATACACTCTTATTATAACCATACTCCATATATTAAGGCTAACATACTAAGAATAAATCCAACTATCCAGAATAGTTTAACAATATCATTCTCTTTCCATCCCAATCTTTCAAAATGATGATGGATAGGAGTCATCAAAAATACTTTTCTTTTTAATAGTACTACTGAAGCTATCTGTATAATAACAGTTAAAGTTTCAATAACAAATACCCCTCCAATTAATACCAAAGATAATTCATGTGAAGTAAGAATAGCTATCGTAGCCATTGTAGCCCCCAAAGTCAAACTACCAGTATCTCCCATAAATACTTTAGCAGGATTACTATTATATACAAGAAATCCCATAATACTACCAACCAAAATAAAACAGAAAATACCCATATCTGCATTGCCTTCAATCCACCAGCTACCCATTGCAATAAGACCAAAAGCCAAAAATGATATCGCAGATAATCCACCAGCAAGTCCATCTAATCCATCCGTTAAATTAACCGCATTAGAAGAGCCTACTAGTAAGAATAATATAAATACTCCATAGAACCATCCTAGATTCCAATCAATACCTAAAGCAGATATTCTAAGATAAGAATCACCTGAAGTAAATTGTCTAAATAATACATAAAAAACTAATGCTACAATAAGTTGTAGTAATAACTTTTGAAATTGTGTAAGTCCCTTATTAGATTTTCTTCTAAGACTAATAAAGTCATCTAAAAATCCTATTAAAGCATACGAGAAGAAAACAAATAACACAATCATTAAGTTAACTGAGTATTCTATCTTTCCCGTTAAAAGCAAAAATACAGTTATTGCAATAGTGGGAATTATAAATATAATTCCTCCCATCGTAGGAGTACCAGCCTTACTTCTATGAGCCTCAACATAAATATTAATATTTTGTCCCGCTTTTAATTTCTTCAAAAAAGGAATAGCTATAAGTCCAAATATTGTTGAACTAATAAAACCAAGCATTAAAGCAAATAATGACTTCGTTAAAGTTAGCATTCTATCACTCCATTTCCAGTTTCACTTCTATTATACCATACATATTTTTAAATAAATAGTATCTTTTTATTACTTTACATTAATTTGTAAACTATTTTTTATATAAAAATCTTGCCTTTGCTATTTGTTTAGAAGTCAAAGAATCAATATAATCACAAGGATTAATATTATTACCATTAGTAAGTATTCTTTCAAAACATTTCAATAACTCTTTATTAACACCAATATCATTCAAATAATTAATAAATCTATAAAATTCATCTATCTCTACATTATTTATTTTACCATTATATAGATAATTTAAAATAATAATAATATAACAATAAAGATCTGTATTTTCATCAACTTTATAATCTGTCAATCTATCATTAATTGTTCTTTTATATTTAATAGTACTAGCATTATTTAAAAGTGCCTTTGATGTTAAGTATCTTCCAGGTGAAGATTGATTTCCAAGTATTTTAGAACTATCCAAATCAACAACATATATTTCTTTTTTATTAACATCAACCACAAAATTATCTTCGTGTAAGTCTCCCAAATAAAAATCATTTAAAATAGTACTTTGTCTGATTCTTTTCATTTGTTCAAGTATTTTTCCAATCAATTTCAAATAATATTTTTTTTCTTCTATATCAACTAACTTATCTTCCAAAATATTACTCAAATTAATACAGTTAATATAATTCATGGCAAATCCACTTACAACTTGATTAATTGAAACCAAAAAATCAGGAAGTATAAAATTATTAGGCATAAATTCCCTATTTGCAGATAATGCCTCCAATGTATATAATTTGTTAGCAAAGTTTATACCATTAGTAATATATAACCTTTTTAAAACTTTCTCATTCCCTTTATAGTAAAATTTATACATTTTGCATTCAGTACTTGTAGTATCATCAGATAAAGATAATGGTTGACATTTTTCAAATTGTTTTAAAGTCATATTAATTATTTCCATAATAACCCCCATTAATTGCTGGATATTATATCATAATTAAGTTAAAAATGCAAATTATCCCAAATATAATCTAATACTAGAACCCTCTATTAATCTAGTACCACCTTCGGGAGACTGATTAATAACATTATCCCCACTACCACTATATTCTATTACAAAATCTTTAAGTTTAGAAGTAGCCTCTTTTTTAGATAATCCAATAACATTCTCTACGTCATAATATTTTTTATCATACCATTGATATTTCTTTTCTGTACCACCATCTTGCTTTTCAATATTTAAAGCCACTATTGCATCTTCCATAATATTTTTAACAATAGGAGCACTAACTGTACCACCATACTGTGTAACTCCTTTTGGATTATCAATAGCCAGGTATACGACTATCTTAGGATCATTCGCTGGTAAAAAACCAATAAAAGAAACAATATAATTTCCAGACATATATACACCATTATTAACCTTTTGAGCAGTACCTGTTTTACCACCTACCCTATAACCATCTATATAAGCATTACGTCCAGTACCCAAAGAAACTACTGACTCTAAAGTCATTCTAACTTTTTCACTAGTATCCTTAGTAACAATATTCTCTCTAACAGAAGTAGGTTTAATCTCATTAACAATTTGTCCAGTTTCATGTTCCACTACTCTTTTAACTATATATGGTTTATACAAAGTACCACCATTAATTGCGGCGCTAACTGCTGTAACTTGTTGAAGAGCAGTAACACTAACTCCTTGACCAAATGCTGTCGTAGCAAGTTCTACAGGACCAACTTTAGATAAATTAAACAAAATACCAGTACTTTCACCATTCAAATCAATACCAGTTTTCTTACCATATCCAAATTTATAAATATAATCAAATAATTTTTCTTTACCAAGTCTATTACCAAGTTCAACAAATCCAGGATTACAAGAATTTTGAACAACCTCTAGAAAAGTTTGTGACCCATGTCCTCCATGTTTCCAACACTTAATTCTTGCTCCATCAACATTAACTGAACCACCATCAAAGAAAGTATCATTAACTAAATCAACCTTCCCCTCATTAACAGCCGCACTAAGTGTCAATATTTTAAATGTACTACCAGGTTCATAACTAGCCCATATAGCCATATTCCTATTAATAGTCTCCACACTATAATCTTGATATTTATTAGGATTAAAATTAGGTCTCGAACTCATTCCTAGTACCTCGCCAGTATTAGGATCCATCGCCAAAGCCCAAGCCCCTTCTGGGCTATATTTAGTTACAATATTATCAAGTTCTCGCTCAATAGAAGACTGAATCTTATAATTAACAGTCAAATATATATCAAGACCATCCTCCGGTTCCACATATACCGAATTTCTATCTAAATTATTCCCCTTTGCATCAGAAAAATACTGAATAGAACCATACTCCCCAGTAAGTATTTTATCATATTCAAGTTCAAGTCCACTAAGACCTTGATTATCAATACCAACATAACCAAGTACATGTGAAAGCATCTCATCATGAGGATAATATCTCTTAGATTCCTTAAGCAAATATACTCCCTCAAAATTAAACTTAGCAATCTTATCCGCAATATCATAAGATAGTCTTCTTCCTTCAGGATGTACTCTTTCCATCATTGACTTCTTATATAAATGCTCTTCAATAACACTTTTATCTACTCCAAGTATTTCACTTATTTTCGTAGCTACTAAATCCTTATCTTTAATTTGATTTGGAATAAATACCAAAGAAGTAGTAGTAAGATTACCCGCTACTATTTCTCCATCAACAGTATATATCTTACCCCTATCAGCCTCAATAGGCAAGTTTCTACTCCATAATCCACTAGCCAAAGTATTAAGTTTCTTATATTCAATAACTTCAATATAAAATACTTTCCCAATAACAAGTAAAAATACAAACACCACTATCAAAAGTACTATCTTAATTCTTTTATGTATACCCTTATCAAACATAGTAGTCTCACCTATTAAAGAATATTCAAATAAAATAATGTAATTACAATTATCAAAAATATATTTTATAATTATTGAAATATCTATTAAAATTTGGTATATTATTAATAGAGAGGAGTGAATAAAATGGATGATGCATTTGGAGTTTTTGCAGCAACTTCGATTGGTTTATTAGTTTTCCTAGGAATACTTGTAATAGCTTTCTATGTAGTTTATGTAATAGCACTTGCAAAATTATTCAAAAAGGCTGGTGAAGATGGTTGGAAAGCAATAATACCACTTTATAATGTATTTGTATTAATTCAAATAGCAGGTTTAAATTGGTGGTATTTCTTAATTGCAATATCTGGAACAATATGCACTATAGCTAAAATAGATGGATTAGATTATATCTGTAATTTAGCAAGTATGGCTGTTAATTTCTTTATTTTCTATAATTTAGCAAAGAAGATGAAACAACAACCAGTAGGATATGGTGTAGCTGGTATATTTGTAGCACCAATAATAACTATGGTGTTAGGTTTTTCAAACAAATATACTTATGATTCAAGTATTGAAGTTAGTCCTAATGGTCCAATTGGTGATAATACTAAGCCTTCTACAAACAGTGAACCAGAAAAATATTGTTTAGGTTGCGGTTGCAAACTTAAACCAGGAACAAAATTCTGTGAAAAGTGTGGAAAAGAAGTACAATAAAAGATGTCTCGCAAAGAGATATCTTTTTTATATCAAAGAAAAAGAACTCTATTTCTAGAATTCTTAACCATTAATTTGTTTAGCTACTTCGTCAGCAAAGTTTTCTTCTCTTTTTTCCATACCTTCACCAACTTCATATCTTACAAAAGATAATACTTTCATACCTTTACTTTCAACATATTTAGATACTTTCATCTTATTTTCCTTAACAAAGCCTTGATCTAATAAACAAACTTCTTCATAGAACTTATTAAGTCTACCATTAACAATCATAGGAAGTTTATTAGCATCTAATCCTTCGTTTTCAGCTTGTTCAGTAAGAATAGCTCTTTCTTTCTCTACTCTTTCACTAGGAACAGAATCTTTATCTAAATATAGTGGTCTCATAGCGGCAATTTGCATAGCTACATCTTTAGCAACTTCAGTGTCAGTTCCTTCAAGTACAGCAAGTGTTACTATTTTACCACCCATATGAGAATAAGTACCAAATACTTGATTATCTTGTTTTTCAACTAATTCAAATCTTCTAAAAGATAATTTTTCACCAATAGTAGCAGTTTTATCCACTATCATATTCTCAATAGAAGTACCATTAACTTCTAATTTATTAGCCTCTTCTACTGTACTAACATTACTACCTAAAATAGCAGTAGCAATATCATTAACTAAACCAGTAAATTCTGGATTCTTAGCAACGAAGTCAGTTTCAGAGTTAACTTCTACTATAACAGCCTTATTACCTTCAACTTTAGCAAGAGCAAGTCCTTCAGCAGCTATTCTAGTTTGTTTTTTAGCAGCTTTACTGATACCTTTTTCTCTAAGCCAAGTAATAGCTTCTTCCATATTACCATTTGTTTCAGTAAGAGCCTTCTTACAATCAAGCATACCTGCTCCAGTTTGTTCTCTAAGCTCTTTTACCATATTTGCAGTAATCATAGTATTCCTCCTTATTTTAAATTTTCAATTAATTCTTCTTTTTTCATCTTAGAATAGCCTTTAATTTCTTTTTTCTTAGCAAGGTCTCTAAGTTCAGCAACAGTTAAAATATTTAAGTCTAATTCTGGCTTTTCACTTTTAACTTCTTCTTTAACTGGCTTTGTATCCTTAACTTCTTCAGTTTCTTTTATTTCTTTTTTTTCCTTCTTATTAGAATTTTTTTCTTTAGAAGCCTTTTTATCATCTTCACTTACATAATCAACAAGTGTACCACCATTAGCCTCAATAATAGCATTAGTTAAAGCACCAAGTACAACCTTAATACTTCTAACAGCATCATCGTTAGCAGGTAATACATAATCAACATCATCAGGATCACAATTAGTATCAATAAGACCAAATACTGGTATACCAAGTTTTCTAGCCTCTCTTATTGCATTATATTCTTTAGTAGAATCAACAATAATAACAGCTTCAGGTAATTTAGTCATTTCTCTAATACCACATAAATTCTTATTTAACTTTTCATATTCCTTCTTAAGTCCTACTACCTCTTTCTTAGGAAGTTTTTCAAATGTACCATCTTTTTCCATCTTTTCAATTTCTTCAAGACGATTAACTCTTCTTCTAATAGTTTTGAAATTAGTTAAAGTTCCTCCTAACCATCTCTCAGTAACATAGTACATATTACTTCTTTCAGCTTCTTCTTTACATACTTCTTGTGCTTGTTTCTTAGTACCAACATAAAGTACTTTTCCACCATCAGCAGCAATCTTATTTAAAGCGGCATAAGCTTCTTCCATTTTTTCTACTGTCTTTTGTAAGTCAATGATATAAATATCATCTCTAGAGTTAAATATATACTCTTTCATTTTAGGATTCCATCTTTTAGTCTGATGACCAAAGTGAACTCCTGCTTCTAACAAATAGCTCATAGATACTACTGTCATAATTATCATATCTCCTTTCGTTTTTTCTTCCAAATATCTCTCCTTTAATATCCACCTTACAAAGGCACTTGAATAATTAAATCAATATTTGTGTATATTTTTTGAAAAGCCAATAATATATTACCATATTATATGAAATTAGTAAATATTTATTTCTTATTTTTCTCATTTTTCACTTTAGTGTAGAATAAAATAGTAAATTCTCTTTTTATTGATTTACGAGAAATAAGTTTTATAATATGTATTGTTTCATTTG
>CAKOQV010000036.1 GCA_934101345.1 uncultured Bacilli bacterium | reverse complement strand
CCACAATCTAATTATATAAACAACTAGGTAAAAAAGCAAGTCCTTGATAAAAAAATATATTTATGGTAATATATATCTGGAGGAAATAAAATGAATAGAAAAGGATTTACTTTAATAGAATTACTCGCAGTGATTGTTGTATTAGGACTAGTATTATTAATATCAGTACCAATAATTTCTGATGCTTACACCAAAAGTAAAATTAAGTCAGAAGAGGTATTTATAGATAGACTTACGCAGGCAATTGATAGTTATGTTAAACTAAATAGCGATACAATGAGTTTTAGTTGTAAAAGTGATAGGTGTGAGGGAAGAAAAACTGAAAATGGTAAAGAGTATGATATTACTTATCAAAAAGGTGTCATAACTATAAATGATATTATAAAAGATGGTATATTAACACAAAAAGATTTTGTTAATGCTGGTAATAAAGAAACTTCATGCGATACTTCTGCTGAAGTAGAAGTATATAAAGATAGTGATTTTGTATACTGCTATAAAATGAAAAAAGATAATTTAAATTGTCTTACTGATGCATATAAAAAAAATAAAAAATATGCCATAGATACTTGTGTGTGGAAAGAAAATCAGGGATAATATGATAATAATTTTAAGTATAATATTTATAATAATAGATCAAGTATCTAAATTAATAGTTATAAATACTCTAAGTAAGACAAAATCAGTTGAAGTAATAAAATCATTTTTCTATTTAACATATACAAATAACAATGGAGCAGCCTTTAGTATACTAACAGGTAAAAGAATACTTCTAATTATAGTAACCCTTATTGTTATAGGAATACTAGTGTATTATATAAGAAAAACAGAAATAAAAGAAAATATAAATAAAATAGCCTTATCCCTTGTAATAGGAGGTTCTATAGGTAATTTAATAGATAGAATAGTAAGAGGAGTAGTAGTGGACTTTCTAGATTTTAAAATATTTGGATATAATTATCCAATATTCAATCTAGCAGATACTTTCATAGTACTAGGAGTATTTCTCTTACTAATAAGCATGTTTAGAAAGGACAAAAAATAATGATCGTAGACATAAATAATATTGGAAAAAGAATAGATAAATATCTTTGTGATAATACTGAATACACAAGAAGTAAAATACAAAAAATGATTGAAACAGGAAATATTTTAGTAAATGGAAATAAAGTAAAAGATAGTTATAAAGTAAAAGAAAATGACAATATAGAAATAACTGAGTTAATTGAAGAGACAGATATATTACCAGAAAATATACCATTAGATATCTATTACGAAGATGATGACTTGATCGTAGTAAATAAACCCAGTGGTATGGTAGTACATCCTGCTCCAGGTAACCGTGCAGGAACTCTTGTCAACGCTCTTTTATATCATACTAAAAATCTAAGTACTATTAATACCTTAATAAGACCAGGTATAGTACATAGAATAGATGCTGATACTTCAGGATTGTTACTAGTAGCTAAGAATGATAGAGCCCACAATATCCTCGCGGATGCTATTGCCAAGAAGGAAGTAGTAAGAGAATACATTGCTCTCGTTGATGGTATTATTAAGGAAGACACTGCTACTATTGATGCACCAATAGGAAGAGATGTTAATAATAGAAAGAAAATGTGTGTAACTAGTGAAAACTCTAAAGAAGCTATAACCCATTTTAGAGTGATAGAAAGACTAAACAACGCTACTTTAATTAGATGTAAACTAGAAACAGGAAGAACTCATCAAATAAGAGTACATCTAAATTATATAGGTCATCCTATCGTAAATGACCCAGTGTATGGTAAGAAAAAACTAATAGATGAAAAGTTTGGCCAAATGCTTCATGCTGAAAAGATAGGTTTTGTTCATCCAACTACCAAAGAATATATGGAGTTTACTGCTCCAGTACCAGATAGATTTAAAGAAATATTAGAAGAGTTCAGATAAAAACCATCCAAAAAGTAAAAAATTTAGTTAAAACAAAAGACAACAAATTGCATAAATGATATAATGACATTATCAACCACTTACTAAAGAAAAATATATTTATTTGAGCATATTATACTTAGGTATATATGCTCGTTTTTTATTAGATAAAAAATGAAAAAAATGAAATTATAAATAGCGAAAATGTAGTCGCAACAAATTTTAAAGGAGGTGAATTCGATACATTTAAAAAAGGAAAGGGTAGTAATAAGTTTAAAATATGAGCACCTTATATTAAAACCCACTGAATAAAAATCTCTAAAAGTATTCATAATGAATATGAAAGGAGATTTTTTATTATGTCACGCCATAAAGTAGAAATTACTGGTGTGAATACTGCGAATATAAAAGTTTTAACAACTACTGAAACTATAGAATTATTTAAAAAGATGAAGGAGGGGGACCCATTTGCTAGAGATGACTTAATAAATGGTAATTTAAAACTAGTATTAAGTATCTTAAGAAAGTTTAATGGTAAAGTAGATAACCTAGATGATTTATTTCAAGTAGGGTGTCTAGGACTAGTAAAAGCCATTGACAATTTTGACACATCCTATGATGTAAAATTATCTACTTATGCCTGTCCTATGATTGAGGGGGAAATAAAAAGGTATTTAAGAGATAACAATAGTATTAGAATATCGCGCAGTATCAAAGATTTAGCCTATAAAACCTTAAAACTAAAAGAAGAATTAGCAGTGGGTAGTAAAGAGCCAACAAATGCTGAAATAGCCAAAATACTTAATGTAACAGAATATGATATTCGCGAGGCCCTAGATTCCCTAAGAGATCCAGTAAGTATGTATGAGCCAATATATAATGATGGAGGCGATACCATATATCTATATGATCAAATAGCAAATAAAGAAGAAGAATATGGACTTGATAGTAGGCTTGCTCTAGAAAGAGCCATGAATAATCTCAAAGATAGAGAAGTAAACATTCTAAATGAGCGTTTTATCATTGGAAAAACCCAAATGGAAATAGCAGAAGAACTCGGAATATCACA
Source organism: uncultured Bacilli bacterium (assembly GCA_934101345.1). GTDB lineage: Bacteria > Bacillota_I > Bacilli_A > RF39 > UBA660 > CAG-302. The sequence continues at coordinate 9,840 of CAKOQV010000036.1, read as the reverse complement.
GGCTCAAATATCAAGAATAGAAAAAAATGCCATAAATAATTTAAAAAAATATATAAAATAGTTACAAAACCATCTAATATATGATACAATTAACAGGGAGGGTTATGTAATGATTAAAGAAATACTAAACAAGTTTAATATCGAAGGTGAACTAATAAATATTACTGAGAATCACTCAGGAAACATAAACAAGACCTTCGTAGCAACATTCAAAAGAAAAGATGGAAGTGAAAGAAAATATTTAATTCAAAAAATAAATACCACAGTTTTTGCAGAACCATATAAATTAATGAAAAATATTGAAGGTGTAACTACCTATTTAAAAAGACAAATGATAAAAAATGGAGATACCACCCATCAAGTACCTGAAGTAATAAAAACAAAAGATAATAAGTTACTATGCTATGTCTATGATGAAACAGGTACAAGAAAATATTATCGTATCTATGAGTTTATAGAAAATGCAGTATCATACGATCAATCACAAGATAAAGAAATAGTTTATAATACAGGTAAAGCCTTTGGAAATTTTCAAAGATTACTAGGAAACTATCCAATGTCTAAGCTCGAGGAGACTATCAAAGATTTCCACGACACCAAGAAAAGATATGATAAATTAATGGATGATATTAAGATAGATTCTGAAGGTAGAGTAGCCGAAGTAGCAAATGAAATAGTATTTATTCTTATGCGTGAAGATATTTGCTCATTAATAATGGATGACTTAGGTACTGAAGAAATACCATATCGTGTAACGCATAATGATACTAAAGTAAATAATGTCATGATGAATAAAGATACTGGTGATTTTTTAGCGGTAATAGATTTAGATACTGTTATGCCAGGTAGTATGTTATTTGATTATGGTGATGGAATAAGATCAACAGCTTGTAGTGCTAAAGAAGATGAACATGACTTATCTAAAGTAAAAATGGATTTAGACTTATTCAAAGCTTATACTGATGGGTACTTAAGTGAAATGTCTGAAAGCTTAACTTATGAAGAATTATCTCTAATGGCAGAGTCAGTAAGAATAATGACATTAGAACTAGCTATAAGATTCTTAAATGACTATATAAATGGTGATACTTATTTCAAAACAGACTATGATAAACAAAACTTATATCGTACAAGGGCCCAAATAGCCTTAGTAAAGGATATTGAATCAAAATTAGATTTAATGGATAGCTATATTAAAGAGAGTTATAGTGAAAAATATAATGGAAAATATGCAAGAGTGCTAAAAAGATAGTACTCTTTTTATATAAATAAACATATATTTTTATAGGTGATATAATGCGATTATCAGAATTACAAACAAAAGAAATAATAAATATGTCTACAGGTAAAAGATTAGGTTTAATAATAGATGTAATTGTAGATAATACTGGTTTAATAAAGTCGTTGATACTTGAAGAAAAAAAAGGCAAAAGATTCTCTAGAGAAGAGTATGAACTTGATTGGAGTCAAATAGCCAAAATAGGAGATGACATAATTTTAGCCAAAGATAAAGTATAATAATTATGTTCACTAAGAGCCTATATAAGTATAGTCTCTTTAGTGTTTATTTGAGCCAAATTATTGTCTCAAATAAAAATATCAGCCATATCAGTCTATAAAAGTCCTACCGCCATTTGATTAGTAATAAATAAATATAAAGAAAAGTATACTCAAAATACTTAAACTATGATACAATAAATATAGAAAAGGTGGTATAAATGAATAAAAAAGGATTTACATTAATAGAATTACTCGCAGTAATTGTAGTATTAGGAGTAGTATTAACACTAGCCATGCCTAGTATTTTAGATTCGATAAATGCCAGTAGAAACTCATCATATAAAATACTTATAGGTAATATTAAGACAGCTGCAGAGACATACTATCAAGAATGTGAGTATGGTGATTTAAGTGATAAAAACAAATATGGAAATTATGCCTGTACTATAACAGACGGCAATACCATTAATACCACAATAGGAGCCTTAGCCAACACAGGCATATTAAAAGTATCTGAAAGCGATGAAAATGATATATTAGTAGTATTAGATCCAAGAGATACCACTAAAAATTTAAACAGTTGTAAAATAAGTATAAAAAAAACAGTAAGCAGTGATTTTAAAGTATCATATGAAATTACTACAGACAGTAATGAAAATAACTGTCCAACAAGTGAAGATTTAAAGTAGGAAGTGAAATAATATGTATTTAGTGGGAAATAGTTGGGATAATATCCTAAATGAAGAATATCAAAAAGATTATTTTAAGAAAATAGTATTATATATAAACAAAGCCTATAAAGAAAGACCTATCTTCCCTCCTAAAAATTACATACTAAGAGCCTTATCACTAACAGATTATAATGATGTAAAAGTAGTAATATTAGGACAGGATCCATATCATGGAGTAGGTGAAGCCAATGGATTAGCCTTTTCAGTAAATGATGGAATCAAATTACCACCATCACTTCAGAATATATATAAAGAATTAAATAGTGATTTAAATATACCAATAAGTACTAAAGGTGATTTAACTTGCTGGGCTAAAGAAGGAGTATTACTTTTAAATACCGTTCTAACTGTAGAAAAAGATAAGCCTGCTTCACATAAAAATCTTGGTTGGGAAAACTTTACTGATGCAATCATAAAGAAAATAAATGAAAAAGATACTCCAGTAGTATTCATACTATGGGGTAACTTCGCTAAAAGTAAAAAGAACTTAATAACAAATCCAAAACATTTAATAATAGAATCATCTCATCCATCACCATTTTCTTGTAATTATGGTTTCTTTGGAAGTAGACCATTTTCTCGTACTAATAAATTCCTAAGAGAAAATAATATTAAAGAAATAGATTTTACAGTAAAATAAGCATAAATGAATTTAAATAGGATATCTTAATATCGGTGACAATATTATGTACTATTTAAATTCATTTTTATTATATGGAATATTAGGCTTCATTATGGAAAGTACACTATTTAAAATAACAGAACCATCAAGAGTAAGCGGAGTCTTGTGTGGCCCTATAACTCTAGTGTATGGTCTTGGAGGAATAGCTCTAACGCTAGCAGATAAATATATTTTAAGCAAAATAAAATGTAATAAAGTATTAAAAATAATATTATCTTTTTTACTTCTAGCCATCATCTTAACCTCAGTAGAACTATTGTCTGGTTATCTATGTAAATTAATATTCAACACAGAAATGTGGAATTATCATGACAAACTATATCACATAGGAAAATATATTTGTCTTGAATATATACCACTATGGGGATTATTAGGAATATTAATTATCTATGTCTTAAAGCCATTCTTTGATAAAATAATAAAATTAATACCAAAGGAGGCTACATATTTATTATATCTAATAATGATCTTAGATATAATAATAACATTATTTACTAAATAAAAAAGACTATAATTTAAAATCATCATAGTCTTCATCACTCATATCTTTTCTATCAAAGAATAGTTTCTCTTTATATTTACAAAGCATAGCCACTATATTAGAAGGAAATTTCTTAATTAAAGTATTATATGTAGTAATATTATCGTTATAATAATCAGTAGAATTATCAACTTTAGCATCAATATCTTTTATTTCCTTAACAATTTTCTTGATCTCATCACTTTTATCAATTTCAGGATAAGTATTTTTTAATCCCTCTAACTCAATAGAGGCCTTTTTTAATATCCTATATAGTTCAAAATTACCAATTTTTCTACTTCTTAATTTAACAATATCACCAAAAACCTCATCACCTTTATCAATACTACTTTTAACGATAGGAATAGCCCTATTGATTAAATCATACTTACTTCTAAGACAGTTATCAATAATAGATTCAACTTCATTTATCCTTATAACATAGTCTTGAAACTTATTATATATAGTAGCATAAAAAATAGCTATAGCACAAATAATAACAATTATAACCAAAACAATAATTAATAAACTTTCCATATTGTCACATCCTAAAAAAATTATATCAAAAAACTATATCTTTTTCAAGTGCTAATATGTCAAAAAAATAATACCGAAGTATTATTCTTTAACTAAAATCTTTTATAAAGTTAATAGGCTCATCAAAAGTAACAAAGTCTAGGTAAATCATAAGTACTAAATACCATTCTCCAGTATTAGGATTAGACATAATTACATGATCTCTACCGGACTGCTCTATAATACCTTCAAAAACTCTATCTTGCCATAAAGTAGAACCAGGCACAGTAACGTGAAGTTTTGCTTTCTTACCTCTATTCAATCTTAAAATATTTTCTATATATGATTGTTCAGAAGTAAGTGGATTAACCATAGTTTGTGTCTGTTCATAACTAGGAACAGATTGCTGATTAGGAACAGTATTGTTATTAAGTCCTACTCCAGGAAAAACAGGATTTTGATAATAACCACCATTATTCATATATTTTCACCTCTAATTAAATATATGATGTACATTTGACGATATAACTAAAAATAATGTCAAATAAAAGAATAAAAGTTTACAATAAACAAAAAACTTTTTATAATAAAAATGAGGTGATATATAAATGAATACAAGAATAGGAATATCAAATAGACATGTTCATTTAACTAGAGAAGATGTAAATATCTTATTTGGAGAAAATTATGAATTAACTAAAAGAAACGATTTAGATCAGCCAGGACAATATGCCGCTAATGAAACAGTAACACTAAAAACAGCCAAAAATATAAAAGAAGGAGTAAGAGTAGTAGGACCAATAAGAAGTTATACTCAGGTTGAAGTATTAAATTCTGATAAAGAATATTTTGGTATTAATCCTCCAGTAAGAAATTCAAAAGATTTAGATAATTCTGAAGAAATAACAATAATAGGACCAAGAGGACAAATAACTAAAAAAAATATATGTATAATTGCCAACAGACACATCCATATTAATACTAGAGATAAATCTAATTTCTATGAAGATGAAATAGTAAAAGTAAAAGTAGGAGATACTATTTTAGATAATGTTCATATCAAAATAGCGGATTCTTATGCTACATCTTTCCATATAAATAAAGATGATGCTATAAATCACCATATAGAAGCTAGTATGACAGGAGTCATTATAAAGGAGGATTAATATGTTCTCTAATACCAAAAAAATATTAAAAAGAGCCAAGAAAGAAGTAATTTTAAAAACAATTACTTCTCTTTTTATTCAGAGCTTAGCCCTAATAATACCAGTTTTCTGGAGTAAAACAGTAAATGAGGTAACTGGTTCTAATTATAAAGTGGGATATTACTTAATAATAATAACCGCTCTTCTTACTATATTTTATTATTATTGGTCATATCTAAATCAAAAAACATGGTTTAGACTATATAACAAACTATATAACGAATATACATTAGAAACAATATCAGAAACAGATAATATAAACAGAATAAATCTTGGAGAATATACCAATATCTTAAATAATGATATAGATATAATATGTAATTTTTTTTGTAACTTAGTAACAAGAATATTTCAAGTAATAGAATTCTTTGTAATATATGCTTATTTTCTAAGTTTTAACTTCATAATATTTTCCATTACTGTCATAATATCAATATTAATGGTAATAGTATATTTTAAATCAGGTAAAAAAGTTCAAGATCTAAATATTAAGAGAAAGGCTACATTAGACAGTAAAACAATAATGTTTCATAAATTATATTCCTCTCTAGCAAATAAAAAAAATAATACCAATAGTATTATAAATTTATTTACTAAAGATAACAAAGCCTATCTAAGAGCAAACTATAACTATAATGTCATAATACAAGGTATAATATTTACCGTACTAGGTATCATAGAATTATCAAAATACATTATTATCTTTTATTCAGTATATTTAGTAAAAATGAGTATGATAGAAATAGGAACTATTCTCTTAATATATAGTTATTATGATAATATAATAAATAATTTCAATGTTCTAGGAACAATAACTGCTGATTATCAAAGCTTTATAGTGTCATTAAAAAGACTAAATAAAATATCATCACTATCAAGTAGTGTTGCCAAATAAAAACTATTATGTTAAAATAATTTCGTGATTTATATGAAGAAATTATTAATAAAACTAATTAAAAAATATCAGAGTATACCTTTTAAATCTCATGATAGTTGTAAGTTTATTCCCACTTGCTCAAACTATATGATTGAAGCCTTAGAAACTCATGGCTTAATAAAAGGATTATACCTAGGAATAAAAAGACTATTAAAATGTAATCCATTTTCTAAAAAGAAATACACTTATGACCCCGTACCTAAGAAGAAAACTTAGGTATTTTCATAATTACCATTTTTTGGTAAAATATATTCAGGAGGGATAATTATGCCTAAATATGATTTCCACAATCTAATGGAACCACATGAATTTCAAAGATTTGCTGTTGATATTATTGATACAAGAGAAAAAACACATTTTGAAGTTTTTTCTGAAGGCAAAGATTTAGGCATTGATGCGTATAAAAAAACAAAAAATGGTATTACAACAATAGTTCAAGCAAAAAGGACTGAAGATTTTAAAGATTTACTAAAAGTTTTAAAGAACAGCGAGCTTGCTAAAATTAAAAAGCTAAACCCAGACAGATACATACTAATAACAAGTAGTGCAATAAGTAAAACTCAAAAGCCTAAAATAATAGAGTTATTATCACCATATATCAAAAATTCTAATGACATAATATCCAAAGATGATTTAAATAAATATTTAACTAAAGAAAAATATAAAAAAATAGAATTAAATTATCCAAGTTTATGGTTTAACAGTGCAAATACCTTTTTAAAAGAAATGAGCAATGTAGTAAACCATTCCATTTATGAAGAATCTCTTGATGAATTAGAAAAAGTAAAACAATCAATGAAAAACTATGTTATACCAGAAAATTTTTCTGTAATAATTAGTAATCTGGAAAATGATAGAGTTATCTTAATAACGGGTAATCCTGGTATAGGAAAAACATCTTTAGGTAGAGCAATAGTTAGTTATTATATTATTAAAGACTATGAATTAATATATACAAAAGAGATAGATAAAGCCAATCAAGTTTACAAAAGAGACGGCAAACAAATTTTCTTCTTAGATGATTACTGGGGATCATCATTCAAAGACAAAAACTATTCACATATTGAAAATACTAAGTTTATTAATTTTGTTGATAAAATATCAAAAACAAATAATAAAATATTAGTAATAACTTCAAGAGACTACATAATAAAACAAGTAGATAATGATTTAAAAAAAATATTAGGCAATAAAGAGTACCTTCTAGATATAAAAAAAATAAGTCTAAACTTAAGATACAAAATACTTTATAAATACTTATCCACATCAAATATAAATTATAGTTATATAGAATATATTTTAGAAAACTCCGAAATGATAATTAAACATAATAACTTTAATCCTAGAATAATAGAAATGTACATAAATAGCGATTTTCATTTAGAAGTAACTAAATATAAGTACTTAGAATACTTAATAGAAACATTAGATTCACCAATAAGTTTTCTAGATGAAGTTTATCAAAAACAAACTAAAGAAGCACAATTATTACTATATCTAATGCTTACCATAGAACCACCAATACTGCTAAAAGATTTGGAAGAAGCATATTTAAATATAATAAATTCATCAAATAAAAATTATAATAATTATAATTTAGAAAACATTATATCTCAGTTAGAAAAAAACTTTATTAGAATCTATTATATTAATAATAAAGGTATAGTCATAGATTTTATAAACAATTCAATAATCGATTATTTATATGACTGTAAAGATAATTTTAAAGAGTTTGAATTTGATATAATAAATAACTTAACATATTTTAATCAAATAATATTTTTCTTAAAAGATGAAGATAACTTCTGGAAACTACCATTATTACCAAATTCATATAAAACTATAAAAGAAAAATTAATTAGTGATATAGATAATCTCAGTATAATAATAGGGACATTCTATGATACGATAGAATACTACAATATGACCAGTGAAGAACAGTTAATATATAAGTTATTAAAGCTATGCAATATAGACAATTTAGATAAAGAAGTAATAGAACTAATCATAGAAAAATATAATCAAATTATTAATGCCCTAGATAATAAAGATAGGGCATACATATATGAAGATAATCTTTCTGAATTATTACAACTATATGAAAAAATAAAAAAATATATAAATATAAACAAAAAGGAATTTGTAGATATATATTATAAAAATATTGAACATACATATGAATTGAATTTATTACTAGAAGATAAAGAATTTCATGAAGAAATAAAAGCCATTGGCTTAGATAACAAACAGAGATTAACAGAATTATACAAAGATATGATATATTACGATTTACAATATTATTATTATAATGAGATGTATCAATCACTTGGAAATCTATATTGTCTACTAGATACAGAATTATATAATTTTTATAAAGATGATGATGAAATGTTAGATGTTATAGATTATTATGATGCCATACCAAAATCATACTATGATGACAAAGAAGATATAATGTATAAAGAAAGTTTAGAAAGTAATTATGATATAAATGAAAAAATAATGGTAAAAGAATTAAAAATAAATAAAAGTATGCTAATAGATTTTAATAAATATATAAAAAATATTTTATCTAAAGAAGAAATATCAGATTTAAAAAAATATATAAACAAAAATAAGTATCTAAAAGATTTTAAAGATACAAAGGAATCAGCAGATATATTAATTCAATTTTATAAAACATATCATTGTTTTCCAAATACTGAAGCAGATTTTTACAAAATATTGATAACTGCGCCAACAATAACAATGAATATTAAAAGTTCACAATATATAATGTTAACATTGGCTTATCTACTATTTATAAACAATAAACCAATATTTAAAAAAGACGATATACTTGAAATGTTGTCATACTCAAAAATAAATAAAAAAGAAGTCTTTAAATTATTAGATACATCCTTATTTAGAAGAGAAGAAGAGTGGTATTGTTTTGCTACAAAAGAACTACAAGCATATTGCTTATCATTATATATTTCTTATTTATATGAAAAAGATAAAGAAGAATTTTATAATAGATTAATAAGTATATTAATGTTACCATCAGAAGTAGATTTTGAATATTTTGAAGATTTAAATGTATTTTATGAATATTTTCAAAAAAATGATAAAGAATCATTTAATAAATATTTTATATATGAAATATTAGAAAACTATTTATCAAAAACAAATAGTGAGAAAGAATATCAAACAATAACTTCAATAATAGAATTCTTTCATTTTGAGTTAATTTTAGAAGAACTATCATATGAATGCTTAAATGGTTATAGTTATATCAATGCCGAAACAGCTGATATCTTAGAATTAGTAACAGGAGAGTATGTTGACCTTGAAGAACTAGTATCTGAAAAGGCTTTTGAAGAATTCATAAATAGTTTTAAAGAAAGTGTAAAATTTAAGTATGGCAAATATCGTATAGATTTAACAGAACTAACTAAAAATGAAAAGTTCTTTAATTGGTTAAATAAATATAATATTGATAATAAAATAATGAGTAGCCATAATAAAATTATTAAAGAGATGAATAAAATTAAAAAAGAATTCTATATACTTCAGTAAAATAATATTAAATCATTAAAAAAGAGGGTAAATAAATCCTCTTTTAATATCTATATAAATATAACTTCAAATAACAAAAAAACGAACTAATAAATAGTTCGGAAAAATCATAAATTGGCAGGGGATGAGAGAATCGAACTCCCAACAGTGGTTTTGGAGACCATTATTATACCATTTAACTAATCCCCTAA
>CAKOQV010000035.1 GCA_934101345.1 uncultured Bacilli bacterium | reverse complement strand
TTATTTAAATAAATTATTTAGATTGTATTTGCCAATGTTAATTGTGGTATTTGTATCTATTGGAGTTATTAAATTATTTCTAGATGTTAATTGGTTTAATTTAAAACCTGAAGTAACATCAATTATGCTGGGATATAATAACTTCTGGCAGATTATGACGAATATGGATTATTTTAGAAGTGGACTAGAATCACCTTTTATACATTTATGGTATATGGCTATATTAATGCAATTTGATTTAGTATTTCCTTTTATCTTTCTTTTGCTAAAAAAGATAGGAGATAAAATTAATAGGATTATTCCAGTTACAATTACTTTAGTTATTTCTTTATTAGGAGGGACTTACTTTTATTACTCTGGTGTAAATAATGGTATTTTATTTACTTATTATGATACTTTTACCAGAATATTTGCCCTATTTTTTGGAATAACTCTTGGATTTATTCATCATTATTATGGAAACTTAGTGTCTTCAAAAATTAAAAGTCCTATTTTAAAGAAATGTATTTTTTATACTTACTTAGTTATTTTATTACTGCTATTTATTTTTATTAATCCTAGTTCTAAATATATTTACTTAGGTATGATTATTACTACCCTACTTAGTGTAAGAATTACTGATTATGCTACTTTGATATGTGACAATTGGGCTAATACTAATAAATTTGATAAGATTATAGGTTATGCTTCTAGTATTAGTTATGAGATATATTTAATAGAGTATGTTGTAATTTATTTATTTGAATATATAGATCTAAATAAATATCTAGAATTATTTTTAATTATTATAATTACAATACTTTTATCAATGTTACTACATTTTATTACTACAAATACGGATAAAAAGTATAAAAATATAAGATATATATTAGGATTTATGTTTTCTGGAATATTAATATATGGTATATATGAATATGTAGTAGCGGTTGATTATACTAAAGATATTAATAAACTAAAAAATCAATTAGAACAAAATGAAAAGTTAGTAAAAGATAATAAGGATAATTACATGGTTAAATTAAAGGATGAAGAAGATAATTGGCAAAAAAAATTACAAACTCTTGAGGAAGATGAAAGTAAACTTGATGAAATAGTAACTAATTTACCGGTGGTGGGAATTGGTGACTCAGTACTTCTTGGAGCGGTCAATAATCTATATAATAGATTCCCTAATGGGTACTTTGATGGTAAGGTGTCTCGTACTGCTTGGGGTATAAACGATATCTTACTTACACTAAAAAATAATAATGTGCTTGGTAATCCAATCATATTTAACTTAGGAACTAACGGAGACTGTTCTTTAGAATGTAAAGAAGAAATACTTAGAACTTGTGAAGATAGAGATATCTTTTGGATTAATACTGTTAATTTGACTGATGTTAATGTAAGATTAAATAATTTGGCTTCTTCTCACTCTAATCTACATATTATTGATTGGTATTCTATTTCAAGAGGGCATAACGAATATTTTACTTATGATGGTATTCATTTAACTAATGAAGGAAGGAAAGTATATACGGATACTATTTATAATGCTATTTATAATATTTATAAAGAAAAATATATTGAAAAGAAAAATAATATGATTAATAAACATGATGAAGAAATAAAAAGTAAAATTAGTTTTTATGGTAATGATTTGCTACTTAATGCTTTTAATAATATTAAAACTAATTTTACTAATGCCAATTATATAACTAATAAAGATTTTAATTATAATAGTTTGAAAAAAGAGATTAAAAAAGAGATTAAAGATAATACTCTTAATCATAATGTTGTATTTTTATTTGATAATAGTGTTAATATTAGTAAGAAAGAATATAATAATTTAATTAAATTGTGTGATGGTCATAATATTTATATTATTTCTACTGATAAAAAACTTAGTAATATTAAATTTGATTATGAAAATGTTAGATATATTAATGTCTATAGTGAAATAAAAGATCTTAATTATTTAACTCCTGATAACATTCATCTAAATAAAGAAGGTAATGAATACTTAGGTAATCTTTTAAATGAAGTTATAAATAATAATAAATAGATCAAAAGGAAGACTTAAAATTAAGGCTTCCTTTTGCCTCTTAAGACTACAGACTTAAGAGGAATATAATAATTTAATTAATGTCTAGGTTTAAATATTAAAGCTAAAACAAATGATAAGAATAAGGCTACTGATATACCTGCAGATGTTAAATTAAATATACCAAAAGCAAGTCCTAATGGTCCTAGGGTAGCACCTGTTTCCATAGCTCCATGAATAAGTAAATGACCAAACGAAGTAATAGGAATTAAAGCTCCTGCTCCAGCATACAAGACTATTCTATCATATATACCCGCTACATCAAGTAAAGCTCCTACTACAACAAAGATACTAGTTACATGACCAGGAGTAAGCTTCGTATTATCCAAAATAAGCTGAGCTATCATACATACAAAGCCGCAAAATAGAAAAGCATAAACATAAGTCATCATTCTACTACCTCCAAACTAACACAGTTTGCTATCGCAGGTATTGATTCTTTTTGAAAAGTAAATGTTGGTGAGAAGATAGCTCCTGTTGGTACTATTAACACTCTCTTAAATTTACCCTTTAACATTTCTTTATATATATAACCAAAATTTACTAAGCCAGAACATACTGGTCCAGATCCTCCCGCGAAGACAGGCTGACGCTTTATATCATATAACATAGTACCACAATCATTATAATTATCTCCTAGTTCAATATTATACTTAGTAAGCATATAATCTCTTAGTATTTCTTTACCATATACTCCTAAATCTCCAGTTAATATTAAGTCATAATATGATATATCTCTTTTAGTATCAGTCAAATGATTATATATAACATCTCCTGCTGCTGGAGCCATTACTGCTCCCATATGATTAACATCAGTAGTCCCCATATCCACTACCTTCCCTATTGTTGAAGACTCTATTTTTACTTTATTTTTCTTATTGGTAAGTAGTATCGATATAGCCCCAGTAGCGGTAAAAGTAGCAGTCTTTGGTTTGGGAGTACCATATTCTGTAGGATTTCTAAATTGTTTTTCACTTACCATATTATGACTAGATGTTGAAACTAATATTCTTTTACATAGTTTTCCTTCAATAAAATTACTTCCGATAATTAATCCTTCACTACTTGTCGAGCAGGCTTCAAATATTCCAAGGAAAGGTATATCAAAGTCTCTAGCCATATAGTCAGAAGCCGCTATCTGATTCTGTAAATCTCCAGATATTAAAAGATCAATATCTTGTTCTTTTAATTTATTCTTCTTTAGAATATTTTCATTAGCTTCTTTTAAAAGATGCACTTCAGCCTTTTCCCAAGATTTTTCACCAAAGTATAAGTCTTTCTTATGTTTCTTATCAAAATATTTTGATAATGGTCCATCATTTTCATAATTACCACATACTGTATAAGCATCCTCAATAAAAACATTATTATATTTAGTTGTCATATTATCCTCCCATCACTAGTAGTCTTATTAGTCCAAAGAAATATACTGCTACTACGCCATATAGTATTACAGTTCCTGCTAGTTTGAATATATTAGAGCCTATTCCAAGTACTAAGCCTTCGTGCTTATATTCTAAGGCTGCTGATGTCATCGAATGAGCAAATCCCGTTATTGGTATTATAAGAGCAGCTTTTACTTTACTTACTAGTACATCAAAGACACCGCAAGCTGTAAGTACTGAGGCTATCGTTATTAAGGTAAGTATTACCATTACTCCTGATTCTTTTCTAGGTAAATCAAACCACATCATATAACATCTAAGTAATAACTCTGATAAGCTACCAAGGAGTCCTCCTACTACAAAGGCTACAAGAGCATTTCCTATAACCTTCTCTTTTGGAGTATGTTTATCTACTATTTCTTTATATCTTTTTTTATCCATATAATCACCAGTAATAGTATTAAACAGATATGTAAAAAATATACAAAAATGTTTACTTAATACTTTTAATATGCTATATTTATTATAGGTAATATAAAAGAAGGTGTATTATTAAATGACTGAAAGATTACAAAATATTTTAAATGAAATAAATAATGAAACTAGAACAAATATATTAGATCTTAATTTAAGTAAAGAAGAACTTCTGGCAAAAGATAAATATGGTGTAAGTTTTATAGAATATCTCTTAGCAAAAAAAATTCCGCTTTTTTGTGTTATAGATAAAATTAAAAATAATACTGAGATTGCCTATTTACTCTATAAATATAATGATTTAATGTTATATAGCTATAAAATTGACGAAAAAATGCTTTTTTCATATGTTAATGGTAAAAGGCTTATAGATTATATTATTGAAAAAAATAAAATAAGATCTGATATTATAAAAATAATAACTGATAATGTAGAAATAATTGATTTACTATGTCAAGATAATAGTCGGTATTATTTAAGTTATCTTAGTCCAGAAATAATAAATAAATTAATAACTAAAGACAATAATGGTAGTTATCTTATAGAAAAATATTTAAATGATGATGGAGCATTAAAATATATGATACCACTTATTAATGATAGAAGTAAGTTATTAGAGATATGTTCAAAATATGATAATTATAGTTTTATGCAATATGCAAATGCTAATATTCTTATGAATAAATATAATCAAGAAAGTACTATTCTAGAGTTTCTAATTAACGAGAAAAATATTGTTCCTGATGTATTAAATAATATTCCAAATAATATAGACTTTGTTAATTTTCTTATAAAAAATAAATATTATGATTATCTTAAAAAGGCAGATGAATATATTCTATTAATTAAAGTATCACCATCAAAGACATTACTTGAAGAACTTATTGATAAAGGATATAATCCAAATACTAATATTATACTTAAAACAGAGACTTTAAATATTTTATATAAATGTAATAAATTAAATCTAATTGAAAACTCACGTATAAATAGTACTATTTTATTAGAAAGTGCTTTAAATGTTTTTCAAAATGAAACTAATAAGGATGAAACTATTTTAGAATACCTAATAAATAATAATTATAATATTAAAAAAAGTATTAGTTATTCTAATGATAAAGATATAATTAAAATACTATATAAAAAAGGAAAACCTGATTTGTTAGCGCTTACCTCTACCGAAAAATTATTAGTTCCTATAGAAGAAAATAGCCCTTATACTTATTTTGATTATATTTTAGATAACATAAAGGAAGATAAAGTTAAAGTAAGTATTGATAGAATGTCACATATATATGATATTGATGTAATGGTCAAATTTTATATTATACTAGCAAAGCATGATATGATGGAATATGTTGAAGATCCTAGTAAAGATAAATTATTAGAAAAAGAAAATAATAGAACATTATTAGAGTGTTTATTAGATGCGGATAGTAAACTTACATTAGAAAAAATAATTAGCAGGAAAAACAAAGCTGATCCTGAAATAGCATTTATTATAAAATCTAAAGGATTAGAACAAAAAGATGTTAATATCTCTAAGGATAATGATAATTATGTTAAAGATTATCTAGATGGTGTGAATAATCATTTAGGTATTGGTCCACTACATGAAGAGGGGGAAAAGCTTCTAGGTGAACTACAAAATATATTTAATGATGGTAGAAGTGATGAAAGTCTAATATCAGCACTAATTAGTGGTTATAGACAGGCTTTATTTTCAAATGATAATTATGAGGCTGTTCTAGCAGAAATAAGAAAACTAATTGAAATTAAAAAGCAAAATATGAATCGTTTTTTCTACATAAAGAAAAAAGATAGTGGCTATTTTTCTCAGGGTAATGGTTCAGTCTTCTGCGGCAATACGCAAGTAGAACCCCTCCTACATGAAACTGGGCATGCTCTTCACTACTACACCGTTCAATGTAAGACTCCAGATGACTATAATGAAATTGTTGCAAAAGCAAGACAAAATCCAGAATTACTTGTTAAAGCAGAAAAGTTATCTAATGAATATCATGAAATAAGAAGCAAAATAGAAACAATAGTAGAACATAAATATAATAACTTTTTTGATGGATATTATAATGAAGAAAGAAGGCAAAAAATAAGAGACCTACTTGCAAAATCAAAAGAAGAAAAGAAAATAGAATATGAAAGTCTAAATATACCAGAAGACCAGCTTGATATTATCTTGAATGAAATGTATACGGAAGAGGAATATATCAGTCATCAAAAAAGAATATATATTAGAGAAAATGTTGAGGCTATTTTACGAAATGAAGTTAGTGGAATATTTGCTACTAGTGATATTATAGATGCAATATTAGAAGGAAAATTTCACAGCGGTGCTTTAAAAAACTCTCAAGGTGAAAAAATTAAACAAATGCCTGGTCACGGACTATACTATTATTTTGAAACTGACCTCGGTTTTAATGAAATGATTGCTAACTTTGCTTCAATGTCTAAATCGAAAGAAGCAGGTAAAAATCTTCTAATGCTTAAAGATATAGTTGGAGAAGAAGTATACAATATGATAAGTAATTTTTATTACAAAGAAATTATACAATTAAATACTGAAGACCTAGAAGTTAGTAAAGGAAAGAGAGGTAAATAATGAATAGAGAAGATAAATTATTTGAGTTATATACAGTGGCAGAACTATCGTATAAAAAAAAATTTAATACTACTAAAGAAGAAGATCTTTTTCCAATTGGGTGGTATGAAAATAAAGATTATAAGTCTAAAATTGCTATCATTACCGAAGCAATAAAAACTAATACTTTAATTGTTAATACTCCTTCTTACTTAAACATTATTGAAGGAACAGTAAAAGTAAAAGAAAAAAATAGTAACTAATAAAAGAAGTAATTTTGCTTTACTTCTTTTTAAATTGAATAATAAATAAAATAATAATTCATATAATTTATTATGAAAAATAAATTTGTTAAATCCACTATTATATTAATTATCGGTGGTTTAATTACTAAAATACTTGGTATGACTATTAAGATTGTTCTTACTAGAACTATTGGTACAGAAGGTATCAGCAAATATATGTTAGTTCTTCCTACTTTTAATTTGTTTATTACTTTATGCAATCTTGGAGTACCTACTGCTATTACAAAGATGGTATCTGAAAGAAATAAAAGTAGTAAAAAAATAGTTATACCTATTACATATATTATATTAATATATAATATTTTACTTATTATATTATTA
The DNA here is from genome assembly GCA_934101345.1 of uncultured Bacilli bacterium. Taxonomy (GTDB): domain Bacteria; phylum Bacillota_I; class Bacilli_A; order RF39; family UBA660; genus CAG-302. The sequence continues at coordinate 5,915 of CAKOQV010000035.1, read as the reverse complement.
TTTATTATATCCCCTATTCTAGCTAATAATTTATTACATTCTAGTGATTTATATTATCCATTAATATCTATTGGTATTACTCTTCCTTTTATCGCAGTATCTAGTATTATTAAAGGCTATTTTTTTGGTAAAGAAAGAGTTTTTCCGTGCACTCTATCTAATGTTATTGAACAAATAGTTAGACTTATTCTTACTGTTTTAATCGTAGGTAATATGATGCAGTATGGACTTACCACTGCAATTACTTTTGTTGTACTAATTAATATTTTAAGTGAAGGTTTTTCTATTATTGTTCTTCTCTTCTTTTTACCAAAAGAAAAAATAATTAAAGAAGACTTTCACAAAGATAATAAAATTATTAGAGAAATACTTGGTATTAGTATACCCACTACTACTGCGAGAATGATTGGTTCTATTACTTATTTCTTTGAACCTATTATACTTACTAATATGCTTAAATATATTGGATACTCTAATGACTATATTACTTTAGAATATGGTATTATTAATGGCTATGTATACCCTTTATTATTACTACCTAGTTTCTTTACTTTAGCCATATCGTCCGCTATACTACCAGTAGTATCTAATTCTTATAGTAGAGGTAATATAACACATACTAAAAAGAAAATAAAAGAAGCTATTATTTTTTCTTTACTTATTGGAATACCTTCTACTTTAATATTCATCTTTATACCAGATGTACCATTAAAATTAGTATACAATACTAATCTAGGACTAGAATATATAAAAGTAACTGCTCCTTTCTTTTTACTACATTATATACAGGCTCCTCTTACAAGTAGTTTAAATGGTATGGGATATTCTAAAGAGGCTATGAAAGGTACTTTATATGGAGGTATAATTAAACTACTTAGTTTAACTATTCTATGTTATTTAAAAATAGGATTATGGAGTTTAATTATATCTAGTATATTAAATATATTAACTGTTACTATTCATCATCTTTATTATACAAATAAATATTTAAAAAGGACTAACTATTCTTAGTTAATACTTTCTTTAAGGTATTTCCTTTTATTAATTCTTCATAAGATACTCCTACTCTTTTAAATGAAGATATATCTTCAATAAGTGAATAATCTAATAGCGATTTATTAAATTCTTTCTTAAAGTATTTAGGATCTTTCTTATAATTTTAATTGTTCTTCTGATAAATTATTATTCATAAATTTCCCCCTAATACAAGTATAGCATATAAATTAATAATGTAAACAAAATATTTCATTATGAAGACCTTAGGCTTCATAATGCCCCGCAAGACTACAGGCTTAAGGGGAAATAAAAAGATAACTTTAAGCACACCAGTTATCTTCTTTCTTTAATTTATTAATTATATTATTATGTTCAGTACTATTCTTGGTTAAATATACTTTACCGTTACAATCTGTGACAAAGTAATAGTATTCATGTTTATCTGGATTAATTGTAGCTTCAATAGACTCAATACCAGGATTACATATTGGTCCTATTGGTAGACCAGTATTACTACTACATCTAGTATTATATTTATTCTTACAATCATTAAGTTCTTTATAAGTAAGACTATAACTCCAGTCATCTATCTTTGATGCATAATAAGTAGTAGCGTCACTACCCAAAGTAGGATAAGCACTGCTATTAAGTCTGTTATAAAAGACACCTGCTACTTCCTTTCTATCAGTAGCTTTAGCTCCTTCTAACTCAACAACGGAAGCCAAAGTAATTATTTCATGAACACTTAGATCACTCTTATTAATATCATCTTTATATTTAGATAACTTCTTATCCATTTCATCTAACATCTTAGTAAATATTTCTTCAGTAGTTACTTCTCTATTATTAAATCTATAAGTATCAGGAAATAAATATCCCTCTAGACTATAATAGATGTTTTTATTTTTAATATCCTCAGTCAAAAACCAATACTTATTTATTAGTGTATTTATAAATGTTTCATCAGATGCTTTTTTTATAACATCATCATAACTATTATTGGTATTTTCACTAATTAATGTAGCTATTTTTCTTATATTAATACCCTCTTTAAAAGTAATTGATATCTCATTAGGATTAGACTTAGTACCATCTTCAAGAATCTTTACAATCTTTTCAACCCCCATATTCTCAGATAATTCATAAGTACCTGCTTTTAGACTAGTCTTATTGGTTAGTTTTATATATACTTTAAATATAGATACATTCTTAATTAAATTATTATCTTTTAGTGTTTTAGCAATGCTATCTATACTTCCTTTTTCAATATTTATTACTTTCTTAGTATCAGAATTAGATGTACCAGTCATATTTACTTTATAATATACCCCCAAAGCAAGTATCACAGTAGTAAATACTACAAGTAATATTATTGCTATATTTCTAAAATTCTTCATAATACCTCCAAGAAAAAAAGTAATTATTTACTTTCTTCGCTATTCTTTTTGTTTTCTTCTTGAATGGAATCTAATATTGTTTCAATTATTTTCCATTCTCTTTCTGTTTCAACTGGTAATAGTTCTAGTGGCTCAGCATCAGGTTTGAATACACTGGCATATACTCTAACATTACCTTTTTCATCAGTACTATTATCAGTATAAACCATATAATTCTTCTTTGTTTCGTCTGATTCAAAAGTAAATAGCACTTCAAATTCTATTTCTTTTCCATCTTTATCTATTACTTTAAATTTATTTTCTTTATCCATTGTTTTTCTCCTTATTTAAATAGTCTTGTAATATTATTTGAGCGGCAATACTATCTACTTTTTTCTTTCTCTTTTTACGAGACATATCAGCCTCAATTAGAATACTATTTGATATTACTGAGGTTAATCTTTCATCAAACATTATAACAGGAAGGCCAGTAGATTTCTCAAGTAATTCTTTATATTTTAATGTTATCTCTGCGCGTTCCCCTAAGGTATTGTTCATATTCTTGGGAAGGCCTAATATTATTTTGGTAATATTATACTCTTTAATAATATCTTTTATTTCATTAATAGTACTATTATAGTCTTCATCTTTAAAGAATATAGTTTTGTAAGTAGATGCAATTGTTAAGGTTGTATCAGACATAGCAAGACCTACTGTCTTACTACCTAAATCTATTCCTAAATATCTCATTTTAAATAATTCTTAAGTAGGACTTCTACTAGTACTGTACGATCTATTTTGGCTATTTTGTTTCTTGCTTCTTTATATGAAGAAATATAGCCTAAATCTCCTGATATTATATATCCTACTATTTGATTAATAGGATTATATCCTCTCTCTTCAAGGGATTCAAGAACATCACGAAGAGTACTTTTAACAACTTCATCATTTACTTCTGATATATCAAAATGTATTGTAGTATTACTATCCATATATATCACCTCTATTACAATTTTATTCTACCATAATTTAAATTATTTAACAAGAGTATTTATTAAACTTTACATTAGCATTTTTTTTATGTATTCATAAACTATTATAGGTGATAGTAATGTTTAATAACTTTTTTAATTTTTTTAGGTTATGTGCTGGATGGAAGTTATTTTTTCTTATTATGGTTATCATTCTTATGATTATTACTTTTTATCAGATGCTAATTACTTTATTTGCTCCGTGCTTTGGTAATGTATTTATATTACTACTTGAATATGCTACGCTTATATGTTTGGGATTTTGGTTAATATTTGGATGTTAAAAAAAAGAAAGTATTATTATTCACTTTCTAATTCAAATATTATATCTCTAAGCTGCATTGCTCTTTCAAAGTCTAAGTTACCAGCGGCTTCTTTCATTTCTTTAGTTAAGTCTTCAATCATAGATAGTTTTTCTTCTTTAGTTAGTTTCTTTTCTTTCTTTGGTTTTACTTCTATTTCATTTGATACTACTTCAGGTATTTCTTTGATAATTGTCTTTGGTACAATATTATGTACTTTATTATATTCTTCCTGAATAGTTCTTCTTCTTTCGGTCTCAGTAATGGCTTCATTCATACTATCAGATATAGTATCAGCATACATTATTACTCTGCCTTTAGCGTTTCTTGCAGCTCTTCCGATAGTTTGAATTAAACTTCTGGTACTACGTAGGAAGCCTTGTTTATCAGCATCCATAATGGCTATTAGAGATACTTCTGGTATATCTAATCCTTCTCTTAATAGATTGATACCCACTAGAACATCATACTTACCAAGCCTTAAATCTCTTATTATTTTTAATCTTTCTAATGATTTTACTTCATTATGTAAATAGGCTACTTTTATATCGAGACTCTTTAAATAGTTAGTTAATTCTTCGGCCATACGAATAGTAAGAGTAGTAATAATTGTTCTTTCGTTAGCACTATTATTTTTTTCTATTTCTTCAAGTAAATTATCTATTTGGTTTTTAGTAGGTCTTACTTCAATCTTTGGATCAAGTAATCCTGTCGGACGAATAATCTGCTGAATATAGTGATTACCCGTTCTTCCTAGTTCATAATCACCAGGAGTAGCACTAACATATATGACATTATTTAGTTTACTTTCAAATTCTTCAAATTTAAGAGGTCTATTATCTAGAGCACTAGGTAGTCTAAAGCCATAGTCTACAAGGTTCATTTTTCTTGCTCTATCACCATTATACATAGCTCTTACCTGAGGAATACTCACATGAGATTCATCTATTACAAGTAAAAAATCTTTGGGAAAAAAATCTATTAGGGTACATGGTGGTACTCCTTCTTCTTTTAGAGCAATATGTCTAGAATAGTTTTCAATACCTCTACAGAAGCCTGTTTCAGAAAGCATTTCCATATCATAGTTAACTCTCTCTTCTATTCTTTGAGCTTCAATTAATTTATTATTTTCTTTAAAGTATTTTACTCTTTCATCTTTTTCTTTTAATATTCTATCGATACTTATCTTTAGTTTCTCTTCATCAGTAACAAAGTGTGATGCAGCGAAGATAGAGGCTGTCTTTTTATCTTTTAGAATATGTCCTGTTACAGTATCTACTTCACTAATGCGATCTATTTCATCACCAAACCACTCAATTAATAAACCATTAGTTCTTTCATTTGCTGGTATTATTTCAAGGGAGTCTCCTCTTACTCTGAAGGTACCTCTTTTTAAATCAAAGTCATTTCTTTCATATAACATTTCTACTAGTTTCTTTAATACATCGTCTCTTGGATTGGTATCACCTACATTAAGAGTTAACATCTTTTTCTTGTATTCTTCTACTTCACCTATTCCATATATACATGATACTGAGGCTACCACTATGACATCATTTCTAGATATTAAGCTTGATGTGGCTCTATGTCTTAATTCATCTATTTCATCATTTATTGATGAATCTTTTTCTATATAGGTATCGGAACTAGGTACATAGGCTTCAGGTTGGTAATAGTCATAATAAGAGATGAATAGTTCTACTTTATTATTTGGAAATAATTCTTTGAATTCGGCATAAAGCTGACCTGCGAGAGTTTTATTATGGGCAAGTACTAAGGTTGGTTTATTTACACTAGCTATAACATTTGCTATAGTAAATGTTTTACCTGTACCTGTTGCTCCTAGTAATACTTGGTCTCTTTTGCCTTCATTTATACCCTCTACTAATTCTTTAATAGCCTCAGGCTGATCTCCGGCTGGTTTATATTTTGATATTAGTTCAAACATAGTTATCACCCACTTCTTTTATTCACTCTAAGCCTAAGGTCTTAGAGTGTTATTTGGAGTCTTTGGAGTCTCCAAATAATATAAGTTATTATTTCTTCACATAGATTATTTTATCATTAATCATAATAAAAAACAAGGGAGATGTTTCTCTCTTATTTGTTAACTATTTCTTATTAGTCTATGCCGAGTATTTTCTTTTTCACCAACTTAGCGATATTTTGATGATCATTCAAGTTAAAATGCACTCCGTCTTCAAACAGTT
>CAKOQV010000034.1 GCA_934101345.1 uncultured Bacilli bacterium | reverse complement strand
TTTATTATAAAATCGTGCATTTAGTTATAAAATCAATATTTTCTACAATAGCGAGAATTAACTTTTTAATTTAACGTTTTTCACTTTAGTTCTAATGTACTAAAGTGTTTATTTGAGCCAATAATATTGTCTCAAATAAATATATCAACCATATCTATCATATAGAAGCAAAATATACATACAAAAAAAGATATTATTAATGTTATAAAACATCTTCTAATATCTTTATATTTCTTTTAATTTTTAATCTATATAAATAATGACCACTATTAATATTTTTAAGAATAAGTTTTAAAGTTGTTAATTCTTTATTACATTTCTTTTTAAATAAATCATCATCTTTAGTAATAAGTACAGGTCCTAAATATAACTCTTTATAGTTATATCTTTTCTTACCTTTAGTAAACTTAATAACAGTATATATAATATTCTTATCTTCTACTAAAATCTCATCTTCAATATAATAACCAAGACTAGTAATATTTTTTCTAAGAAAATATAAATCTGTATTACTTTGAATAATAATATTATTAACATTACTCAATTTAGAAGTACTATATTTTAGAATACCTACTATTGTATTTGCTCCCATACCTGCTATTACAATAGTATCAATTTCATCAGCTTTTACTACATCAAGCCCACTGCCAAGTCTAGTTTCTATTCTATTCTCTAGTTTTTCTTTTTTTATATTAGTAATAGCACTACTAAGAGCATTTTCATTAACATCACTAGCAATTACTTTTATATTTTTATATTTATTTACTAAATAAATAGATAAAAGGCCGTGATCACAGCCTATATCAATTACTTTAGAATTATCATTTACAAAACTAGCCACTACTTCTAGTCTTTTAGATAACTTATTCATTTAAGAAGTCCTTTAACTTTCTACTTCTCGAAGGATGTCTTAATTTTCTTAATGCTTTTGCTTCAATTTGTCTAATTCTTTCTCTTGTAACTCCAAACATTTGACCAACTTCTTCAAGTGTTTTTGGAGAACCATCATCTAAACCGAATCTAAGTCTAAGTACTTGTTCTTCTCTTTCAGTTAAAGTAAGAAGTACATCACCAATTTCTTCTTTTAACATTTCATGTATTGTAAAATCTTCTGGAGACATATTGCTTTCATCAGGTACAAAGTCTCCTAAATGAGAATCCTCTTCTTCACCAATAGGAGTCTCTAAAGATACCGGATCTTGTGCTATTTTAATAACCTCTCTTACCTTATCTGGAGACATGCCCATTTTCTTAGCAAGTTCTTCATCAGTAGGCTCTCTATTAAGCTCAAGAGTAAGTTGTCTTTGATATCTAGATAATTTATTAATAGTTTCTACCATATGTACTGGCACTCTAATAGTTCTAGCCTGATCAGCAATAGCTCTAGTTATAGCTTGTCTAATCCACCAAGTAGCATAAGTACTAAACTTATATCCCTTTTCAGCATCAAATTTTTCAACTGCTTTCATAAGCCCAATATTGCCCTCTTGAATCAAATCAAGAAATAGCATTCCTCTACCAACATATCTCTTTGCAATAGAAACAACAAGTCTTAAGTTAGATTCAGCAAGTCTATTTTTAGCCATTTCATCGCCTTCAGCAATTCTCTTAGATAATTCAGTTTCTTCATCTAGTGATAATAGACTTATCTTACCTATTTCTTTTAAATACATTCTAACCGGATCATTAATAGTAAGTTCTTTAGCTATTGTATTATCCTTAAGAATATCTTCTAAATTACCGCTAGCATCTTCTTCATTAGAACCATCATCTAGGTCATTTTCAGATATAACGCTAATATCACTTTCCATAAAAGCATTATATAGTTCATCTAGTAAATCACTACTTACATCAAGACCTTTTAATTCTTCTGCAATCTCTTCATAAGTAATAAAACCAAGTTCTTTACCTTTTTTAATTAGTGCTTCTTTTCTTTGTTCAAAATCTTTAATTTCTGGTACCATTTTTATTCACTCCCCTTAACTTCATTATTTCCTCAATTATTTTTGCTTGCTTCAAAGGATCTTTCTCTTCTTTTAACTTTTTGTTCAAATCGTTTATCTTTACTTCTTTATGATACTCATTTACAACAAAAATATAATCTTCAATTTCTTTTTCCTGAAAGTCATCTTTTATATTCATAGCAAAAATACCTTTTAAAGTCTTAAGTATTTCTTCTTTATCAGATATATAACTAATAAAATCAGCGACATTTATTATACCATATTTATGAAAATAGTAAATAATTTCATTAGATAATTCTCTAATATTTTTTGTTGGAAAGTATCCAACCCTATTTTCAACCATATTAATAACCATATTATCTTTAAGCATATAATATATTAAATAATTTTCTGCCATTCCATATTTATCATAAACCTTTTTAGTTTTTTCTTCTTTAACAATTATCTTATTATTATTATTGTTATTTTTTTTCATACTATCATATTTTTCTTTAATAGTATTATAATCAATATTAAAATTATCAGATAATTTCTTCAAATTAAGTTCAATAACAATATCATCTTTTTCATTAACCAATTCTTTTAACATTGTATTAATATAAGAAGATATTTCTTTTATATCACCAAAATCTTTATTTTTTTTTAATATTTCCATCTTATAATCAATTAAAGTCATAGCAAACTTAATTTGATATAAGAAACTATCTTTGCCTTCTTTTAGAATGTACTCATCAGGATCCATATTATTAGGAAGTCTAACTATTTTAATATTAACCCCAGTATCCTCTAAAAGTTCTATAGCACTAAGTGTAGCCTTTTCACCAGCAGCATCACCATCAAAACATAAAATGATATTTTTTGCCATATTTTTAAGAACCATTTTATGATCCTTAGTAAGTGCAGTCCCCATCGTTGCTATACAATTATTAATACCGACAGTACTAGCCCTAATAACATCCATTTGCCCTTCCATTATAATAACAGTATCATTCTTCTTTAAATGTTCCTTAGCCATATGATAGTTATATAATATTTTACCTTTTTTAAAGTTATCAGTTTCTTTAGTATTTATATACTTAGAATTATCTTTAGTATTATATATTCTACCAGAAAAAGCAACAACATTACCACTTAAATCCCATATAGGAAACATAATTCTACTTACAAATATATCATTACCATTATCATTAGTAAGACCTATATCAATAAGTTTATCTAAAGAATATTTTTTATTAGTAAGATATTCAGTAAGTGATACCTTCTGAATAGAAAGGCCTATACCAAATTTCTTAATAGTTTCTTTATCAAGATGTCTATTTTCTAAATATTCTATAGCATTCTTACCCAAACTACTATTAAGACTATTTTGATAAAACTTACTAGCCAAATTATATATATCAAAGTATTCGTCTCTCTTAGTATTAACTTTTACATCACTTGATATATTAATACCAACTTTTTCTCCAAGTAATTTAACTGCCTCAACAAAAGATATCTTTTCAAAATCTGACACAAAAGTAAATACATTACCTGAAGCACCACATGAAAAACAAGTATATATTTGCTTTTCAGGACTAACGCTCATACTTGGAGAATGGTCATCATGAAAAGGACATACTCCAATATAGTTTTTACCAGTCTTTGTAAGATTAACATATCTTGATACTACTTCTACTATATCAGTCTTATTTCTTATTTCATTAATAATTTCATTGCTGATATAAGCCATAATATCACTTCCTTACAAAAAGCCAATATAATTATATAACAAAACCATTTCTTTGTAAAGGAAAACTTTACATTTGTCAAATATTCAATATAATATAATTAGGTGATATTTTGGATCAAAGAATAATTAAAACAAAAAATAATCTTTATAAAGGATTATTATTAACTATGAAAAATAAATCATTTGAAGAAATAAAAGTATCAGATATATGTAAAGAAGCACGCATTAATAGATCAACATTCTATAATAACTTTAACGATAAGTATGACTTACTATCTTCATTAGTTCATGACCTTGAAGAAGAGTTAAAGCAAAAACTATCTCAAAATGAAGTACCAATAAATATTAAAGTATACTATGTTAATTTAATCAGTTTACTTTTAGAACATATAAACGAAAATATAAATACCTACTCACTAGTAGTAAAACGCAATAATAATAACATTGCCAGCACTATATTTCACGATACTATTTTAAAAAATATTACTGAAAATATTAAAAATCATCTGTTATATAATGAAGAAATACCATTAGAAATAATTACTATCTTTTATGTAGAGGGAGTCATAAGTATCTGCTTAGAATATATTAAAAATCCAAAAAAGTATACTAAAGATAGTATATTAAAATATATAAGTAAGTTAATTCCAGATAACTTATGTTAATTATCTAGCATAACCATATACCTTTTCTTTTTCTAAAGTAATTTCTTTATAATAAAATAATTCAGGTACAGTAACAAAAGTATATCCCCTATTCTGAAGCTCAGGAATAATAATATTCAAACTATTTGCAGTAGCACTATATATATCATGCATTAGAATAATATCACCATCTTTAACTTTGTTAATTACCCTACTGGCAATTCTTTTAGAATTATGATATTTCCAGTCTAAAGTATCTATATCCCATATAATAATAGGCATATCACCTATTTTTTTAATCGTATTATTATAAGCACCATAACTAGGTCTTAATAATTTAGGATATCTACCAGTAACTTCAAATATAACTGAAGAAGTATTATCTATTTCATCTTTAATAACATTTTCTTTATATTTAGTTAATAATAAATGATTAAATGTATGATTACCTATCTCCATTCCACTATCATATTCTCTTTTCAATATTTTTTTATTATTCATTACCTTACTACCAAGTACAAAGAAAGTGGCCTTAACATTATATTTAGCAAGTACATCAAGAACTTTATTGGTATTATAATTAGGTCCATCATCAAAAGTAAGAGCAATTAATTTATCACTATTATTTATTTTTTTATTAGTAACAACATCATAATCAAACACCTCAGTATATACCATACTTATAGTACTACTGTCCAAGTCAATCATAAAAGAATCTAAATCATAACTATAAATATTACTATCAAAAAAATATTTATAAAATACAACATAATATTTATTATCCCTATTATCATAATCATAATCAATAATACCATTATTATTTTTATATCTATCTAAATATTCATCAATAAAATCATCTATTTTCTTATCATTAAAATAAGGATAACTAATTTCTATATTATCATCAATAATTTCCTTATTAACCAAAACATCTTTATCTATATCAATTATCCATATCATTAAAGATATAATAATCATTGGAATAAACAAGTATCTCATTTTCATAATATCACTAATAAATAGTATGAAAAAAGACTTCTCATTAGAAGTCAATACTTAATATCAAAGCCATCAAAATCTACATTAAGAAATTTTTTGCTTGATAAATAATCACATAAATGAACAAATCTTTCATATTTATCCTTAGGAATTGGTAATACCTCATTATCATTAAAATCTTTATTCCAAATTCCCATATGTGAAGATATTACCCTAGTCATTAAATCAAGTTCATCATCATTTAAAGATAATTTATTCTTATGTTCTTTAATAAAAGAAGCTGCTAGCAAAGGATGATCAAATCTTGTATATCTTTCCTCAGGATTGCCTTTTTTTAATCCATCATGAAGAGTAAGAGCCATCAAAATAATATCTTTATCATTTTGTGTAAAATTATTAAGGCCCGGATTATCTAAAAGTTCTTTAGCTATACGAACAGCAACCTTAGTATGTTTAACTAACCCATTCTTAGTGCCAGCAAATTCCGGGTGATATTTGCCAGTACTTGAAGCCGGTATTTCAAAAAAGTAATCAGGTAGTTCACTAACTAAATACTTTAAATCACCCCTTTTTTTCTCATCTTTAATATAATTATATTCTTTATCAAAGTAACTAACTTTATCCATATTTACTTCCTAATATTAACATCCACCGTAGTATATGGAATATTAATTCCTTCCTTATCAAATTTTTTCTTTACCATCTTTAATACTTCTCTCTTAATAGCATAATTAGTCATAGCCTTACAAGTAATATCAATAGCATATACAATACTAGAGTTTCCTAATTCATCTACTCCTAGTAATTTATAATCTTTAACATTCTCAATTTTAAGAATATCCTCTCTCATACCTTCCAAAACCTTCTCTAATTTATCAATATCAGTATTATAAGCAACATTAAGTTTAAGAAAAATGTCACAATTAGCCAAATTATAATTAATAACTTCACTAAAAGAAGAATTACCAATAGATTTAACTTCTCCAGTAAAAGACTTAATTTTAGTAGTTCTAAGTCCAAATTCAATTACAGTACCTTGAAACCCATTAATTGATACAGTATCACCAACAGCATATTTATTATCAAATAGTATTGCTACCCCCGCTAATAAATCTTTAATAATATCTTGAAAAGCAAGACCAATAACCGCAGCAAATACGCCTAAAGAAGCAATAATACTCGTAGTATCAATACCATATATTTTAAGTATTCCAAGAACAATAAATATAAGTATTAAATATTTAAATATACTTCTTCCTAAATTAATAATAGTGTCCTTTCGCTTATCTTTGCCGCTATTACCAATATGTCTCTTAGATATTCTATTAATAACTTTTTCTATTATCAAATATAATATAAGACCAATAACTATATAAACAATTGGCAAATAAAATTTCTCATTAGTAATAAACTTTATAAATTTTTCCATAACATCTACCTCACATAATAATTATAAAATATTTAAGTAAATAAGTAAAGAAAAAGTCCAAATAAACATTGAACTATTATTTTTTCTTACTACGTACCTTTGTATCATTTATATCAAAAGTAATTTCTTTCTTACCACAAATGCTGCATACTCTCCTATAGCAATATACTTTATTACTATTTTCATCATTAATCCAATCAGGATTAATAGCCTGTTTCCACTTGCCAAAACTATGACCCCCAACTCTACATATTTCGTTATTAATATCTTTAAGCGAACTTCTAAGTAAATATAGTTTGTTTTCTAGTTCAAATATTTCACTAGAAAGGCTAGCTTTTATATCAAATAAGCCTTTTATAATTTCATTTTTATTTTCCATTATATTTCTTCCCTTCGTGGAACATATTCTAACACAAAAAAACATATTATTCAAGTATTCTTACAATAATTTCATTAGATATATACATATATCTTTTATTAATTTTAATATAATTACCTTCTTTTACTAAATAGCCTTCCTTAATCAAACTATCAATATTATATATATCCTCTAAAGACACGCCAAACTTATCTCTAAATCCTTCCAAATCAATACCATCAAACTTTCTAAGTCCAAGCATCACTTCATTTTCCATTCTAACATCTTTATCTTCGACTATAATTGTACCAACATACTCTTCATTTAAATAATTTCTTAAATTTTTAGTATTAGTTATTCTCTTATTATTTATATAACTAGTACTAGACAACCCAAATCCATAATACTCTTCATTATTCCAATATACCAAATTATGTTTAGATTGATACCCATCTTTAGAATAATTACTAATCTCATAATGAATATAATTATTATTCTCAAGAGTATCCTCTATATATTTATACATTTCATAGTCAGTATCTTCATCAATATTTTTCATTCCATTAATTTTTAGTATAGTATTATCTTCAATTATTAAACTATAAGTAGAAATATGTGGAATATCAAGTCTCAAAAAGCAATCAATATCGCTTTTCAAAATATTTATATCATCATATGCAGCATATATCAAGTCTATGTTAATATTACTAAAATATTTCTTTACTATTCCTATCTTATTATATACATCACTCTTAGTTTGATTTCTTCCAAGTAATTTAATAATACTATTATCAAAAGATTCTACCCCAATACTAATTCTATTAACTCCATATTTTTTCATTATTTTAAGTTTATTTTCAGTAATAGATTCAACATTACACTCAATAGTAAATTCATACTCATTATTAAGTTTAAATACCTTGATAATATTCATCAGCTTAATCAATTCCACATCATTTAAGCTGCTCGGAGTACCACCTCCAACAAAAATAGTATTAACCATTTCACCTTTATATCTCATTTTAATTTCTTTTTCTAAATTATTTAAATAATCATCAATATATTTCTTATTATAAAATATTTTACAAAAATCACAATATGTACAAATACTATTGCAAAAAGGAATATGAATATATATAGACATAACATCACCACCAATATAATAACATAGTAATATTTAAATTACAATGAATAAAACATCAAATATTATACCATTATATTAATGGTGATAAAATGAATAATATAGATATAAGAAAATATATCATCAGTAACTTTAAAGATTCTAGTATTGATGATATAAAAAGATCTATCGAAGACTCTATATCTTCTCATGAAGATGATCCATTAATAGGTCTTGGGGTATTATTTGAATTACTATGGAATAATTCAAATGAAAAAGAAAAACGAAATATATTATCAAACATAAAAAAAGGTATGTAACAAACATACTTTTTTAATAATCTTTACTTGCAATAAAAAGTTCTAATAGTATATTACCATCAATATTATTAATTTTAATATCTCTATCTATATCAGATAGTTTAGATAAATACTTAATTAAAGTATCTTCACTATAATAATAGCTATCATTAAGTAAATACTTAACTCTATAGACACTTTTAAACTCCAATATTTTAGCTATTTCATCATTAGACTTACCACTATTATAAAGTCTTTTAACTTGAAATAACAATCTTATTTGACTAGCAATAATAGCAATTATCTGATTAGGATCCATACCATTTATAACAAAATCTTTATATAGTTTAATAGCCTTACTATTATCATTCTTTAATAGTGCACTAACTAAATCATAAACACTATTATCAGTATTTTCTTCTGTAAGAAGCATAATATCACTATTATTAATAACTTTATCTTCTATTTTATATAACATAAGTTTATCAAGTTCGTTTTTAATATTATCAATATTATTACCAATTCTATTAATAAAAACATTAATATCCATACTACTCATTTTATAATTCTTTTTCTTTAAATAATCATTAACATAATCTCTCAAATATTCACTATTAGCCTCTACCTTTTTTGTAATACCATTACTATTAATAAATTTAACTATTTTTTTTCTAGAATCAATATTATCACTATTAGATACAAATACTAAATAACTATTAGGATTATAATTATTAAAATAGTTTTCAAGTAAGTTAATATCTTCAATATCTTTCTTCTGTGATAAATAAATAGTACTATCAATAACAATAAGTTTAGTAGGAGAAAACATTGAAATAGTAAGTGCTTCATCTACAATATCTTTAATATCTTCTATATTATAATAAATAACATCATTATCTGAAATAGATAATTCTTCTTTAATAATATCAATCTCTCTATCTATAATAGAAGTATCAGTTCCATACAACAAATAAAATCTCATATCAATCACTCTGTTTCTATTTTCTTACATTTATAATTATTTCTATTATAATATTCTAATATAGAATCTTCATCTTCAGAAGAAAAATATTCCTTTAAATCTTTAATATTAGACATGACTCTATAAGTCTTTTCTTCATCAACAAACTTATAAGTATCTCCTTCATTCATATACTTATAGAATTCACCATTATTTTTAAATTTATTATACCTACTATCACTATTAAAGATATAATTATTAGTTACCACTGAGTTTTTAATCTTACCTTTGCCACTAAAAGTAAGTTTAACTTCCTCTCTAATAAGAATAGATAAAGTATTATGATTATATTCTCTATCACAAACATATTTCTTATCTTTTCCCATAATAACTTCCGGATTAAAAAAGAAGAAAGCCACTACCACAACTATAAATAGCGCAAAAAATATTCCAGATATTGATATTCTTTTTTTCCTTTTATTTTTATTAACTACTTCTTGAACTTTCTTTTTAGGTATAGTTAATTCATCAAGTTTATTAATATCAATTTTCTTATTAATAATACCTTCATCAATTATTTGAGCACTATTTATATTATCTAATGAAATAATTTCAAAGGCATTATTCTTTTCGCTATTTAAAATATTATTTAAAAAGCTATCTATCAAATCTTCGTTATCATCTTTAGAAAGCATTATAACAAGTTCTTTATCTCTTATAAATAAAGAACCATAATACAGTTTACTATTATCATAGCTATAAACGATATACTTGTTATTATTTTTCTTATATCTAAAAGCTCCAAATACATTAATAAATACAGTTTCTTGTCCATATTTAAATTTAAAGTCATTAACTTTTATTCTTTTTCCATTCATATAAGTAGCCTCCATAATAATTATAATATAATTAAAAGAAAAAAACTAGTCATTATTGATATTTTATTTGACTAGCAGTTATATCAAAACCACCTTTAAAAGTATTCCCCATTTCATAATCCTGATCGTTATAACTTTCTTGAAGCCATATCAACACAGTAAAACTTCTCTCTTTGTTGCTTTTTAAATCTATATTTGAACCAATTAATATTTTATCTGTCTTAGGAATAGTGCCCGTAGATATTTTATAACCAGAACTGTCATATAATGCATAGTTAAGGGCATTTTCCTTAAACTGATTGTCAGTTATAAACATGTAAATATCAAGTTTTTGATCCAAAGTACCAGTGCTTTTAACTGAAAATATCTTTTTATAAACAGAATATTTAGTATCTAAATTAGGCTCGTTAATAGGCATAAGTGCATAAGTATCAATAGCATTGCCATCTACATAATTAATAGCCAGAGTACCAGTTTTAATCATTGTACTATCATCTTTATCACTTGCTATCAAAGAAAAGTATGTAAAAGTCACTCCAACAATCATTATAAGTAAAGTAAGTATTAAAACAATAAAATAAAATATATCAGTTCTACTCTTACTATTATTCATATCATCAATCTCCTAGTATAATAATACCAAAAAGACAAAAAAAAAGCAATACTCAAATTGCTTTTAGTATACTATTCCGCAGCTTCTCCTTTAATAGTACCAGCACCTTTTACTTCAATATTTACTGTACCCTTAAAAATAGCTCCTTGTTCAGCATCATTATCTGCATTTTCAGTGTCATTAAGCCATACAAACAAACGTAATTTTTTTGTTGTCTTATTACCACTTATATTAATTGTCTCATCACCGCTTGCACCAAATAATCCAAATGTTGAATAATCGCCTGCTACTTCATTATAAGGAACTGTTCCAGAATAAATCTCAGTACCATTTTCAAATTGATCATCAGTGCTGCCTCTATCAAATAAGATAAATTTTAAGTTTTTAAATGGTATTTCACCAGGAGTAGTAACATTACCTCCATCATCTTTAACCTCTTTAACTAATGCCGTAGGAACAACTTTAGCAGTTATATCCATAGGATTAGGACCATCATTAGTTAATGTAAAATCATAGTAGCCACAAACATTATAATTATTATCATCAACACAAGTTTTATACTTGCCTTCAGTATCCACCGTTGGATTAGACCTAGTAAATGTTCTAAGTGCAACATCTTTACTAGAAGGTATAATCTTATCTACATTTAATTGATTTCCATCTTCGTAAATAATCTTTACGGTAGCAGCTTGTACAGTTAACGCATCATCCTTACTTTTAGCATTAATAGAAAAGTATGCTAATGATGCTCCAATTATAGCCACAATTAATGTAAGTACTCCTATTATTCCAAAAAATATTCCTCTCTTATCTTCTTTTTCCATTTTTATTATCTCCTCTCTACTTTCATACATTAATGATAACAAATTTTTCATTTTTTTTCAATACCATTTACATATTATTTTAAGAAATAGTCAAATTATATCTATAAATATATACAGTTACCATTTCTCTTGTACAATCCTTATTAGGATAAAATAATTTATTACTAATTATCCCTTTACTATAAGCCCAATTAATAGCATTAAAGTAATATGCTTGCGATGATATACCAGGAAATGCATTAGTATTAACAACAGGTTCTCCAGCATATCTCCAGAGCATAGTAATAAACTGTGCATTAGTAACATTTGAATTAGGTTCAAATAGCTCATCTGATACTCCATTAATTATATTACTATCAACGCCCCACTTAACAGCACTAACATACCAAGACGAATTAGAAACATCCTTAAATTTAATTTTTAAGTTGGAATTCCTAGGATCATTACTAGACAAAAGATTTCCTGCCAAAACATCTCCAGGTCTACCAGCATATCTCCACAGAAAAGTTATAGCCTCAGCTCGAGTAACAAATTGACCAATTCCAAATTGACTCTTATCAATACCATATATAATTCCATGGTCATATCCCCATTTAATAACAGAATTATAATAAGTATTTTGTTTTACATCATTAAAATTATGCTCAGAATTAAAGTTATTAATTTCAATTCTTCTAGATTGATCATCAAAATAAATATCTAATTTAGTATAATTTTTTGGAGTCCCGTCATTATCAGTATCATCATTATAAGCAGAGCAGTTGTTGTACAATACATCGTTAGCCCTTAATCCACCAAAATTATAAAGATTTCCACTTGCAATACTATTTACAACTTTAAATCCATTAGATTTAGAAGAAGTGTAATCTTTACTAAAACGTCCTTGATGTTCAAAGAAAAATCCAAATTTAGTATTACCAATAGATTTACAATTTTCAATATACATTGATTCATCATCACTAAAACCAGTGCCTATTCCGAATCCAGAAGCTCCTTCGCTAAAAATATTCGCATTCTTACCGCAATTAATAGCAGTACTGTTAGTAATTTTTCCATTAATAACATTATCCATTCCAAATCCAGTACCATCAGTGTTTTTTACAATAATATTATCCCAATAACAATTACGACATAAGTTAATCATAAAACCCTTTCCAGATGAATTATAAATATTACCTTTGACGCTTTCGCCATCAATAATAAAATTATTAAAGCTAACATTTTCCAAATAATTAACATCAGAACCACCAGAATCACTAAATTCATTCCAATAAAACATATC
>CAKOQV010000033.1 GCA_934101345.1 uncultured Bacilli bacterium | reverse complement strand
TTTAATAATAGCTACTCTATCACATAATTTTTCCGCCACATCAAGAATATGAGTAGAGAAAAATATTGTCTTACCATTCTTAGTCATATCCCTCATTATTTCTTTCATGTCATAGACGGCCTTAGGATCTAAGCCCACGAATGGTTCATCCATTATTAACACTTTAGGATCATGAGCTAAAGCCGCAATTAAAGCAACCTTTTGCTTCATGCCATGGGAAAAACTAGATATATCATCATTTAATTTATCTTCTATCTCAAACATTTTAGCATACTTTAGCGTATTTTTTCTTCTTATATTCTCTGGTACTTCATACATATCACATATAAAATTAATAAAATCTATAGCTTTCATATTTTCATATAAATCAGGATTATCAGGTACATAAGCCATTAACTTTTTACATTCTAAAGGTTCTTCTTTAATACTTTTATTATCTATTAAAATATTCCCTTCTTCAAAATCAAGAATACCCATAATACACTTTATCATAGTAGTTTTACCTGCTCCATTATGACCTATAAAAGCAAATATCTCACCACTTTCAATTTTAAAACTAACACTCTTTAATACTTTCTTTTTACCATTATAAGTTTTACTTACATTTTTAATTTCTATCATAAATCCTCCATATCACTTACATAGTATATCAAATTATTTATTATAAAACTTTAATATTTTCTTAAGATTATTACTTTTTAAACTTAACTACTACCTCTCCTATACCACCATCTAATTTAATAGTATTAGTGCCATTACCAAGAGTACTATTGTCTCCTAACTCAGTATCATTAATAATTACTTTACCAATACCTTTATTCACTTCAAATCTATAATTATCAAAAGTATTTAATAGATTTAAAGATAACTTACCTACTCCTGAAGAGATACTACTATTACCTGTAATATTTGAAGTAATTTTAACTTCTCCTACTCCAATATCTAAATCTAAATCATTAATACTACCATTATTAATAGTAAAAGTACCTGCTCCTGTATCTATATCTGCTCTCTTTGAATAAAGATTATTAATTAAAGTAGTACCTGTTCCTAAATCAATATCTAACTTCTCAGTATTAATACTATCTATATTTAAATTACCTGCTCCAGTATTAATATCAATTTCATTTAATTTAGTATCAGGTATAGTAATAATAAGTTCACTCTTTAACTTACTATTAGTAAGATGATAGCCTTCTTCTTTTATTTTTAATTCATTATTATCTACTTTATATTTAATATGTTTGTTATTAGTTTCTATTATAAAACTATTTCCAGGCTTAATAACCAAATTACTAGAATTAACATCTATATCTAAATACTTAATATTCTCAGTACTTTGATTCCATAATATACTAGTATTTTCTTCAATAACATTATCTTTACTGAACATACTAGTAAAAGCATATAATCCTCCTACTATAGAGAAGAATATTGTAAAAGTTAAAAATAAACCAAAAGCAACTGCTAGAGACTTAATAATTCTTTGTCCTGCACTCATTTAATATCTACCCCACCAAATAAACAACTAGCATTTACATAGATAGTATACTTATTATCTTCATTATTTTTCTTTTTATTATTTACTCCACCAAAGATAGAATTAGATTTAATCTTAATATTAACATCATCAGGTACAATAATATCTATACCACCAAAGACACTACTAGTATTAATAACAACATCTTCTTTAATTTTAGCCTCTCTTAAATCACAAGTAATACTACCAAAGACACTATTTAAAGTAGCCCCTTTAAATTCTTCATTAGGAATATCTATTCTTTGTCCTGAGAATGTAGCCCAGTATTCATTATCTTTTGTATTCTTATTATTTAATTTCTTTATTTCGTTATTAATCTTACTATTGAAAGTATTTTTAAATATTAAAGATAAACCTATTATAACAATTATACTAGGTAGTAAGAACTTCCATATTAAATTAAAATCTATAATATTTTGCATTCCAAGTAATAGAATAATTCCTATTAAAAGACCAATAATATTACCAGTTTTATCTTTATTAGTAAATAAACTAATAAAACAAGGTACAATAATAAATAAAGTCCACCATCCATCAAAAAAGATATCTATATTAGTAATACCCATAGTATTAAGTCCTATAATAACTCCAATTATAACCAAAACAATTCCCCATAAAATATTTTTAATATTATTCATTTCTATCTCTCCAATCTTTATATTTTTCTAAATTCCATTTATTATCTGGATTTTCTTCAAGTAACATAAGGGCTTGAAATTCACTAGATAATAAACTTGCTACTTGTTTTTCATTTAGTACTACAGTATCAGTAACAAGTAGTGTTGCTAAACCGTGAGCAAATATCCACATCTTAATATGAAAAGTTTTTATTTCTTTGTCATCTAACTTAGTACTTAATCTAATTAAGTTAGATATTTCTTTATAATTATTTTCATTTTTAGATACAAATCTTTCAGGTAAATAATCACTCTTACTCATAAATAGTACTTTAAATAAATTCTTCTCTTCTCTAGCAAATTTAATATAATTAATTCCTATCTGTTTATAATAAGGTATATCATCAGTCATATTATTCATTAAAAACTTATAAAAATAGTCATCTATCTTTTTATATAGTTCTCTTTTTAATTCATCAGAATTATTAAACTGATAATATATTGGTCTTATTGAACAATCTAATTTCTTAGCAATAGTTCTATTACTTACTTCTTCTATTCCTTTACTTCTTACTATATCAAAAGCAGCCTCTAGAATCTTATCTTTAGTAATTTTAGTCTCTTTTGCCATGTATCCTCCTTTCCTATAATTATATTGTATCACATGATACATTATTTGTACATATATTTTTTTATTTATTTTTTATTTATTCACTATAAGCCTTGTCTCAAGTCTTATTAGTGTTTATTTGAGCCAATAACATTGTCTCAAATAAATATATCAGCCATATCTATTATATATAAGCCATATCTATATATAAAAAAAATTAGTTATATTTCAAACTAATTATTTTCTATAACTTTTTTTCTTTGTTTCTTCTTGAATAAAAAGTAATCTATATTCTGCTAGTATTCTTTCTACATCAGAAATATTAGTATAGTAGAAAAAATGCTTCATAGGAATTCTTTCTTTTTTAGAAAGCTCTTGTAATACAAATTTAGATGCCTCGTAATAAGAAGATAATCTCTCTAAATATTCTTTATTTCCAATTGAAATGTAATCAAATGTTATAATTCTTGAAACTAAATAACCCATTTCTCTATCGATTATCTCAAACAAGGAAGATAGTTCATTTGCACTTAGATTTGAAAGTACCTCTCTTGGAGTTTTTTCCTTTCCAGTGTGATTTCCAATTTGCATAGGATTAAATATAATATTGTTATTATTATAACCAATTATATTTTCATTTGGAATAGCTTTATTATTATTCATAATCATTTCCCCTTTCAAAGTGATACATATTTTAGCATAATTTATTACTTTTGTCAAGCATTCGTTCGTTAGAATATAAAAAGAGGACTATTTCAATGTATTAATAATAGAATTAATAATGATATTTCCCATCTTATCATAAGAAAAATTAGAATGTTTATATTCGTTTGTAGTCTTAAATAAATATATAAGCCATATCTATAGAAACTACTTAAGTAGTAACTTAAGAGCTTCTTTTATTTGTTCTTCTAATTTAAGTTCTGGATTTACTTTGCTAACTATCTTCTTAACATCAGCTTGTTTATAACCAAGTCCAAGTAGAGCCTCAGTAAGTTCATTAGAATGATCTTCTCTCTTAAATAGACCTGTATTAATAACATTAAGTTTACCTTTTAAGTCAAGAATAACTTGTCTAGCAACTTTATCACCAATCTTAGGAAACTTCTTTAGATAATTAATATTTTCTGTTTCTATGGCTTCTTCAATCATAGTAATAGAACCAGTAGCAAGCATAGGAAGAGCCATTTTAGGGCCAAGTCCTTTAACAGATATTAATTTTAAGAATAATTCTTTCTCTTCTTTAGTTTTAAATCCATATAAAGAATATTCATCTTCAGCTACTTTAGTATAAGTATATATAGTATAATTTTTACCTATTATAAAACCATAAGGATTAGGTACATATATTAAGTATCCAATACCATTATTATCAATAATAACATAACTAGGTTCTATTTCTTTTATTTCCCCACTGATATATCCATACATATTATTTCATTCCCTTTATATCTTTAGAAGTTACTTTATTAAATAAATTATCCTCTATATCTTTTACCATATCATTCTCTTTATGAATTTTATCAATTGCTTCTTTAATCATAATACCAAGTAATTCTCTATAATCAATATTCTTATCATCAAATAAATGATGTGAAAAGAAATTAGGAATAGTATTAACTTCATTTACATATAATTTTTTCTTCTTATTATCATACACATAATCTACTCTTGCTACTCCAGATAAAGCAAGTACTTTATAAGTCTTTTTACTAGTCTTTTCTATTTCATCAGTTAAAGCCTTAGAAATATCTGCTGGAAAGATTCTTTTAAAAGTATCATCTTCATTATCTTTACGATATTTATCATAATAGTTACATGGCTCATCTTTAATAATTTCTTCAATTACACTACCAATAAGTTTACCTTTACTAAGAAGTACTGCCATATTAAATTCTCTTCTATCTTCAATATATTCTTCTACTAAAACTCTCTCATCATTCTTCATTGCCTTCTCTATTGAAGACTCTAATTCTTCTTTTCTATTAACTATCTCTATACCAATACCACTACCAAGTCTTGCTGGCTTAATAACAAGTGGATAAGATAATTTTTCTATTTTCTTAAATATATCTTCTTTATCTAACTTATAATCGTTATCAGAAAAATAAACATAATCTACTACTGGGATATCATTACCATTAAGTACCTCTTTGGTAAATACTTTATCTTGACATAAACTTGAAGAATAAATATCACTACCTACTACAGGGATACCAAGTGTTTCTAAATATCCAACAATACTACCATCTTCTGTATACTTACCATGCACCATTGGAAAAGCAAGATGTATTTCTTTATATACCCTTTTAATTAATCCTGTAGTTTGAAGTACAAATTTACCATTTTTATTAATAAGGTTAACTTTTGTAGCATATCTATCTATCAATCTAAAATCTTTATAACTATCGATATATCTTAGCATACCACCACTATAAAAAGTCAAATCTTTAGTAATATAGATTGGTACTACTTCATATCTTTCTTTATCTATATTATCCATTGCTTGAATGGCAGTAAGTACAGATAGATCATGTTCTAAACTTCTTCCTCCAAATATTACTCCAATACTTAATTTCATCTTAACACCTCTTACCTATATTATATAATAGTTTTTTCTATTTTTAAAGTAAAATTAATAAACTTGACATTTATAAAGTAAAGTAACGAAAAGAGAAACCATTATTAGTTTCTCTTAAGGTTAATCACTAACTATTCCTTTGCCTACTTTTTTATCTCCTAGATAAAGTTCATATCTATCCCCATCATTTCTTTCTATATCTTCTTCTGCCTCAAAGACAACCATAGAATTATCTCCCGGAAAAACCTGGGTAGTGTTTTTTAAACTAAATATTCTAACATTATAAGTCTTGTCATTTATAACCATTTTATACTTATAATTAACTGATACTACTTTATCTAAGCCGCCTTCTTCTTTATCGTAAAAGTAATTTTGTGCATATACTCTTTTTCCACTAGAAGATGAAGCAGTAGATTCTATTTTGTTTAATGAATTATCCGCAAGTTTGCTATTAGTACTTAGACTTGCATATATCTCATCAACATTTAAATCACTAATTTGTATACCATTATTCTCTTCATTTAAAGTCTTTATCATATATTCTTTCATATCTTCTTTAGATATATTTTCAATTTCAGTATTTTCTATTTTTGAAGTATATTCTTTAAAGACTTTATCTAATAATGAGTTAATATACGCTGTACCATCTAATGATTCATCATCTTTATAATTTAGAATAAAGTCAATTGGTGAAGTAATTTTAAAAGTTAAACTACCATTAGCAAATATTTCGGATTCACCTATTCTGCTATCAACAAAATTATTACTTTGAGCTACCCATCTATAATCAGTATATCCTCCTACTTTTAAGAAATATATATCACTATTCTTTGCTTTACCTTCCCACTTTTGTTCATACATACCTGCTTCTCCCATCATTTCAATAACTTCTTTATTATTCATTATTAAAGCAGCTTGATCAAGATTAACATAAACTTTTACCATATTTGTATTTTCATTAACCTTAGTTTTATATATGATATCATCACCATCATATCTAACACTTACATCCTTATTTTCTTCAGTTTTCTTACCAAAACTACACCCTGTAAATAATACTAACATTATCATAATTAGTACTACAAAAAATTTCTTTTTCATTTTTTCCTCCTCTAAATATTTAACAATATAATTATATCAAAAATTTAATATAAATACCAGTCTTTTAAAATAAAAAGAACTATTATTAGTTCTATATGCTAACTTTATCTGTAACATAGTCTTCAATTAATGAAGAAGATGCAAGTAAAGTATTATTAAAATCTTTTAGTTTAGATAAATATTCCTGATAATCTTTATTATTGTTTAAAACATTTTCTTTTTCTTTAATCATCTTATCTACTTCTAAATATCTATCATCATTCTTATATTCTAAGTTAACAGCTTCCTTTTGAAGTTTCTTTATTTCTTCAATTAAATCTATTACTTCTTTATTACTTTCTAAAGCATCCACTATTAGCTTATATTCTTTATATTCATTAGAATTATTTATAGAATTAAATAACTCCTCGATACTACTTTCAATCACTTCTTAATTACCCCTTCCATAGACCAAGTCTTAACATCAGTAATAACAACATCTACTATTTCACCAATATATTTAAGATCACAATCTACATTTACAAGTTTCATTGTATCTGTATATCCCATCATCTTACCACCTTTATCCGATGGTCCTTCAATTAAAACTTTGACTACTTTATTCAAATATTTATCATTTGCTTCTTTAGCATATCTATTTACAAGTTCATTTAATTTTTGTAATCTTTTTTCTTTTTCTTCTAAAGAAATACTATCTTTTATTTTAGCGGCTGGTGTACCTTCCCTTGGAGAATATATAAAAGTATAAGCTAAATCATATTTAAGTTCATTATATACTTTTAATGTTTCTTCAAAATCTTCTTCTGTTTCATTTGGAAAACCTACTATTATGTCAGTAGTGATACTAACATTATCTATCTTATTTTTTAATTTATAAAATAACTCTTTATATTCATCTATTGTATATCTCCTATTCATCTTCTTTAATATACTATCAGAGCCACTTTGAATAGGTAAATGAATATATGGCATAATATTATCATACTTAGCGATAACATCAATCATCTCATCAGTAAAATCCCAGGGATGTGAAGTAACAAATCTAATTCTATCTATTCCAATCTTTGAAGTATCACGAAGTAAATCAGCCATAGTATAATTCATTTCTAAGTCTTTACCATAAGCATTAACATTTTGACCAAGTAAAGTTACTTCTTTATAACCTTTATTTTTAAGTTCTTCTACTTCTTTTAAAATATCTTTAGGTAATCTACTTCTTTGTTTGCCTCTAGTATAAGGAACTATACAGTATGAACAGAACTTATCACAGCCATACTGAATATTAACCCATGCTTTAACTTTAGAATCTCTCTTCGTAGGAATATCCTCAATAACATCACCCTCTATAGAATATACACATATTTCTTGCTTATTATCTTCAAGTACTTTAGAAATATACACTGGTAATTCATAAAAGTTATGTGTACCAAGTACTATATCTATCCAAGGATATTTATCTCTTATCATCTTAGCTATAGACTCTTCCTGTGCCATACATCCACATACTACAGTAATTAAATCTTTATTAGTTTCCTTTAAATGCTTAATTCTACCTAAAATACCAATTACTTTATTATGAGCATTTTCTCTAATAGCACAAGTATTAAGTATTACAATATTAGCCTTTTCATAATTCTCTATTCTAGTATACCCCATATCTTCCATAATACCAGCAATATTCTCACTATCATGAACATTCATTTGGCATCCATATGTAAGAAGAGCATAACTTTTACCATTACCAATATTTTTAACATTATTAGGTACTTTATATTCATCATATAAAATATTTACTTTATCTTTAGTTCTCTTTCTTGCTTCATTTAAATCTGGCATATTCATAAATATCAACTTCTTTCTACTTCTTTAATATCTTTCCTCTACTACATAAATAGTTATATTCACTAATAAAATTATTATTTTCACTAGTTCTAATATTAGAATATTCACACCAATATTTTATTTCCTTTTCCCAGTAGTAATACTTATAATCTAAGTCATCACTATTTCTATTAATGTATAAATCATATAATACATAGATAGCAAGAGCATCCATAGCTCTTCTTGCAGCACTGCTTATTCTGACATAGCCTCCAAGGCCAAGTCCATAATGACCTTCATTAACAAAAGAATATTTACTTCGCATCATATACTCTTTCATCATCCTACGTAATTCTTTATTAGTAGTATCAAAATTACACCTATTTAAATATTCATTAATAAGTTCATCACAGTCTTCTGTTTGAACTCTCCATGGCATAATAAGGCCTAAATTATCCCTCTTATCAATAAGATAAATAGTGCTATTTGCAAAAACATTACTTTGCTCTACCATCATATGTGATATAGATGTATCTGCTTTAGAACTATTTGTATTATCTCTACCTCTAATTATATTTTCTAATTTATGATAAGCACTAATTTTAGGGTTATCCGTAGCCTGTTTATCAAATATTTTAGATAATAACATTAATTCATTATTCAAGTCTCCACCATGATTAATAACATCATCAGTTTCTTCATAAGATAATTTATGCTTACTTTGAACAACACTAGGTATTATTTCTAAACTATCCAATATTAATGAATAATCAGTATCTACTTTTACTTTAACAGTAAGAGCATTAGTATACTTATTGGGTAATAATGATAATATATTATCTGACAAATATCTATCAAATATAGGAATACTATCATCTAATAAATACAAAGTATTACATCTTTTTAAGGCTTCTTTCATCGTACTAGATGTATAAGGTATTATTGATGCAGGATTAGCTAAATGAACAAACAAAGTATATGTACCATCTTTATTATCTCTAATAGATAATCCATCATCTAAACATAAATCTCCTTCATTATCAATAGTAATAATATTTTCTTTAGTTAAATCAATTTTACCATTAGGAAAATAAGTATATTCTTCCATCTTTGGTAATATAAAAGATACATTATAATCCTTAGCTACATCTTCCTTAGTTTGATAAAATTCATTCTCTATTTTTTCCACTAAATCAAGAACAAACTTTTTATTCGAGGTCTTTAATACTTTAAGATAACTAGAATTATCTTTAATTAGTTTATCATACATTCTACCTTTTAAAAACAAATTAATAACTCTATTAAAATACTTAATCTGAATATCATTATCCTCATCTATGCTAATATATCTCTCAATAACACTAGTAAATATAGAGGGTATAGTACTATTGTTTATTAGTAATTCCTTCATATTATTTTCTATATATCTAGTAAGAAGTTCTATATCCCTCTTTTCAAATATCAAGTATAATATAAAATTATACTTATCACCTTTAGCTCTTCTTATATTATTCATAATACATTTATTTTGAAGTTCAACTAAACTAGATATATATTTTTCTAATTTTAATAATTTTTCATAATCTAAATTTTTCGAAACATTATTTAAAAAAATTTCAACCTTACTATAAACTAGTTCTAAATTCTTTTTATTTTTATTTTTCTTTACATAATAATTTAAAAGACTATTTAAATTATTAAGACAATCTTCATTGAAGATATTATCTACATTTCTAAATAAATATAAATAAGAATTAAGTATACCCGACAATGTATCCTCAGGATTATCTACTAGTTCATCATATAAATAATCATAATCATAGTCGTTATTTAATATTTGTTTTTTTATTTGCTTAGCTATATTCTTTTTACCACTCATGTTAAACCCACCTATATTATTTTATGTTTGTTAATTTTTTTTATAATCAGTTAAAATACTCAAGAAAGCTTCACTAGGTATTTCTACTTTACCAATTGTTTTCATCTTCTTTTTACCCTCTTTTTGTTTATCAAGAAGTTTCCTCTTCCTAGTTATATCTCCCCCATAACATTTAGCTAAGACATCTTTTCGCATAGCTTTAATATCACTTCTGGCAATTACTTTGCTTCCTATTACCGCTTGTACTGGCACTTCAAATAATTGTCTTGGTATAATATTCTTTAAGTTATCTACCATTTTTCTTCCTCTAGTATAAGCAAAATCTTTATGTACTATAAGTGATAAAGCATCTACCACTTCACCATTTAATAGAACATCCATCTTAACTAAATCACTAGTTTTATAACCAATAACTTCATAATCAAATGATGCAAATCCTTTAGTAGAAGATTTTAATCTATCAAAGAAATCATATACTATCTCTGATAATGGTAATTCATAATGAATATTTACTCTTGTCTTGTCAATATAATCTGTACTTCTATAAATACCTCTCTTATCTTGACATAATTCCATTATTGGGCCAATATACTCTGTAGGTACTAAAATATTAGTAAATATATAAGGTTCTTTTATTTCTTTTATTTTTACTTTATCAGGCATCATACTAGGATTATCTATATAAATAGTACTCCCATCAGTAAGATTAATTTCATAATTAACTGATGGTGTCGTAGCAATAATATCAATATTAAATTCTCTTTCTATTCTCTCAGATATTATTTCTAAATGTAATAGACCTAAAAAACCCATTCTAAAACCAAATCCTAATGTACTAGATGACTCTGGTTCAAAAGTAAGTGAAGCATCATTTAATTTTAATTTTTCTATAGCTTCTTTTAAGTTAGGATATTTATTAGATTCTATTGGATAAATACCGCAATAGACCATTGGTTTCATAGGCTTATATCCTGGTAATACATTTTCCGCAGGACTATTATCATCAGTAATAGTATCACCAACTTTAACTGATTCTAATGATTTAATAGAGCCAGTAATAAAGCCAACTTCTCCAGCACTTAGACTATCAACTTCTTTTTCAAACGGCGTATGATAACCAAGTGATACAACATCATAAGAAATACCTGATGACATCATTCTAATCTTAGTTTTTTTAGTCAAAGTACCTGACATAACTCTAACTAGTATTACTACTCCCCTATAAGGATCAAAATAACTATCAAAAATTAAACATTTCAATTTATCATTCTTCTTATCTTCAGGAGCAGGAACTCTCTCTATAATTGCAGAAACCAGTTCTGATATACCTTCGCCAGTTTTCGCAGATACCTTAATAATCTCTTCACTTTTAAATCCAAAAGTATCAAAAAGTTCTCTTTCTACTTTGGGAATATCCGCACTAGGAAGATCTATCTTATTAATAACCGGTATAATTTCTAAATTATTTTCTAAAGCTAAGTATACATTAGCAAGTGTCTGAGCTTCAATACCTTGAGTAGCATCTACTACCAGTACTGCTCCTTCACAAGCAGCGAGAGATCTAGATACTTCATAACTAAAATCCACATGCCCTGGGGTATCAATTAAGTTAAGAATATAACCATTATAATTTAATCTAACAGCATTAAGTTTAATTGTTATACCCCTTTCTCTTTCAATATCCATACTATCAAGTAATTGATCTTTCATTTGCCTTTTATCAATTGCTCCAGTATATTCAAGTATACGATCCGCAAGTGTACTCTTACCATGGTCAATATGAGCAATTATACTAAAGTTCCTTATTTTTGTATTATCCATCCTATCACTGCCTTCTTTTCTATTATAGCAAAAATTAAAACTAAAAAAAAGAAGAAATCGAAAGTTTCTTCTTTTTTTAAGTATATTCAAAATTATATGTATTAACCATTACTCTTATATGTTAAATATCCAGTAGTATAATTAGCCATTGTTTTATCTATCTTAGTGCTATTATATGAAGAAGCACCAACTAACAATTTACAACCATTAAACATATTTGTAGAATTAGTTACATTATCTACATTCCATAAATCAGATACATAAATAGTTTTTAAATTACCACAGTAAAAAAACATACTAATCATATTAGTTACTTTTGCGGTATTAAATTTGCTTAAATTTAAACTTGTTAAATTACTACAATTATAAAACATACTACCCATATTAGTTACATTTGATGTATTAAATTTTGATAGATTCAAAGTAGTAATATTTGAGCAATTATAAAACATACCATACATATTTGTTACCTTGCTAGTATTAAATTTTGATACATTTAGTTCTGTTAACTTAGAACAACTTCTAAACATGTTACTCATATTAACAACATTACTAGTATCAAAACTTAATACATTTAAGTTTTTTAAATTACCACATTCATAAAACATATTACTCATATTTGTTACCTTGCTTGTATCAAAATTACTTAAATCCAAAGTAATAATATTACGCATAAAAGCAAACATATTAGACATAGCCGTTACATTTGATGTATCAAAATTTGACAAGTCTAATGTTGTTAAACTATTGCAACCCCAAAACATAGCAGACATACTTGTTAATTTTGCTGTATTAAAACTTGATAGATTTATATTAGTAAGCAGTTTACAATCTTTAAACATTTGTCCCATCGTAGTTACATTTGATGTATCAAAATTACTTAGATCTAAGGTTGTTAGTTTGCTACATCCGCAAAACATATTACCCATTTGTTTTACTTTTGATGTGTCAAATTTAGATAAATCTAGCGTTGTTAAACTTTGGCAATACGCAAACATACTATCCATATTTGTTACATTTGATGTGTCAAATTTAGATAAATCTAGCGTTGTTAAACTATAACAGCCCCAAAACATACTAGACATATTTGTTACTTTACTGGTATTAAATTTTGACACATCTAATGATGTTAAACCACTGCAGTCATAAAAAACGCCAGTCATATTTGTTATATTATCTGTAACAAAATTACTTAAATTTATATTAGTAAGGCTACTACAAGCTCTGAATAATTGACCAATACTTGTAACTTTACTTGTATCAAAATTTGATAGATCTAAGGTTGTTAAACTACCACATCCCCAAAACATACCATACATATCAATTAAATTACTTGTATTAAATTTAGATGTATCTAAATATGTTAATTTACTACAATCTCTAAGCATTTGATTCATATTAGTTACATTTGATGTATCAAAATTACTTAGATCTAAAGTTGTTAAACTTGTGCAGCTATGAAACATACATCGCATATTTGTTACCTTAGATGTATCAAAACTTGATACATCTATTGTAGTAAGACTACTACAGCCATTAAACATATAACTCATATCAGTTACTCTACTAGTATTAAAATTAGATAAGTTTATTTCTTTTAATCCAGAACTATTATAAAACATTCTTGACATATTAGTTATATATGTTGTATCTAGTTTAGATAAATCTAATTTCTCAACATTAGTTAGATAGGCAAACATTCCTGAGGCATTAGTATTTGCTTGTAATACTC
>CAKOQV010000032.1 GCA_934101345.1 uncultured Bacilli bacterium | reverse complement strand
TACAATTTCAACCTGCACTTTTAGATTATAATGAATATGTTGGTAGAATTGGTATTGGTAAAGTTCATAGTGGTACTATTAAAGTTAATGAAATGGTTTCTTGTGTTAGATTAGATGGTAGTATTAAACAATTTAGAATTCAAAAATTATTTGGCTTTGAAGGTCTTAAGAGAATAGAAATTAATGAGGCTGATGCTGGTGATATAGTTGCAATAGCAGGTCTTATGGATATTTCTGTTGGTGAAACTATATGTAATGTAGGTAAAGAGAAAGCTCTTCCAATCCTTAGAATTGATGAGCCTACTTTAAAAATGACATTTATGGTTAATAATAGTCCATTTGTTGGTAGAGAGGGTAAGATTGTTACTGCTAGAAAAATAGGCGAGAGATTATTTAAAGAGACTCAAAGAGATGTTAGTTTGAAAGTTGAAGAGGCTAGCAATGAGTCTTGGACTGTTTCTGGTAGAGGCGAACTTCATTTATCTATTTTGATTGAAAATCTTAGAAGAGAAGGTTTTGAATTACAAGTATCTAAACCTGAAGTTATTATTAAAGAAATAGATGGTGTTAAATGTGAACCTTATGAAGATGTTCAGATTGAAGTTAGTGATGACTGTGTAGGTAATGTTATTGAGGCACTTGGTCTTCGTGGTGGTAAAATGGATAATATGTCTAATGTTAATAATTTAATTAGACTTAATTATACTATTCCTTCAAGAGGATTAATTGGATTTAATACTAACTTTATGACTTTAACTAAGGGTTATGGTATACTTAATCATAGTTTTAAGGAATATCTTCCGGTAGAGGATATTAATTCTACTGAAAGAAAAGTTGGCGTACTTGTATCTACTGAAGCAGGTAAGGCTACTGCTTATGCACTTGGACAACTTGAAGATAGAGGAGTAATGTTTATTGAACCTGGTACTGAGGTATATGAAGGTATGATTGTGGGTGAATGTAATAGAGAAAATGATCTTGCTATTAATGTTGTTAAAGGTAAACAACTTACTAATACAAGAGCATCTGGTTCAGATCATACTGTTGTACTTAAGAGACCTAGACCATTAACATTAGAATATTGTCTAGATTATATTAATAGTGATGAACTAGTAGAAATTACTCCTGAAAATATTAGACTTAGAAAATTTATTTTAAATACTGAATTAAGAAAGAAGTTTGATGCAAAGAAATAACTTCTTTTTTTCTATGAAAAAAATACCTAGTTTGATAGGTATTTAGTTATTTTAAATTTTTCTTTTTGTATTCGTTATATAATTCTTGAAATCTTGTAAAGTGAATTATTTCTCTTTGTCTTAGGAATAGAAGCGGTCCTATGACATCTGGGTCATCTGTTAGGTCGATTAGGTTTTCATAAGTGGCTCTGGCTTTTTGTTCTGCGGCCATGTCTTCGGATAGGTCGGCAATTGGATCTCCTGTTGTGGCAAAGTAGGCTACGGTAAATGGTACGCCATTTGCATCTGTTGGATATAGGCCATAACCATGTTCAGCATAATGTGATTCAAGACCAGCTTCTTTTAATTCTTTTAGAGTGGCTCCTTTTAATAACTGGTATATCATTGCGGATATCATTTCAACATGGGCTAGTTCTTCGGTTCCAATGTCGGTAAGTAGAGCTTTTCCTTTATCATCTGGCATAGTATATCTTTGATTTAAATAACGGAAGGCTGCCGCTAGTTCGCCGTTGGCTCCTCCATACTGTGTTACGAGATATTTAGCCATTCTTATATCTTTCTTTTTGATGTTTACAGGGTATTCAAGTGATTTTACATATTTCCACATTAGCTTTGCACCTCCCAAGGCCATGGTGAATTATCCCAAGTCCAATTATTTGTTTGAACAGGACTTGATGTAGTTAATGGTCCATATTTACTTTCGTATAATGTTACTAATTCTTTTTCTTTCTTTAGATAAGTATTGAATCTATTTAGTGCTTCTTTATTGTTAGGATATAAATCTAAATAGAGATTCATTTCTATCATAGCAAATCTTTGCTCATCTATTTGTAGTAATAAATCTTCTTTCTCATTATTTGCTTTTAACTCTTGTGGTTTATAGTTTTTGTATTCATCATATAGGTTATTAAAGAGATTACCTCGTTTAAAACCCAGTTTTGTATCTAAAATATTGTTATTAGTAGGCATTACTGCATTTGGATATAATGCTTGATAGTTCATATCATAGATCATACTATTTGGATCTGCTAAAAAATTCATATCATTATAATTATTATTTGGATAATTATAATAGTCGTTAAAATTATTCATTATTTTTCCCTCCTAAAATAGGTTATGATACTGATTAATTTGTGTATGGGAATATACCTAGGTTGACAAAAATTATTTATTTAAATATAATTTTGTATGAGAGAAGTGATATGATGTTTAATAGAAATAATGAGCCGATTATAATTAAAAATGATGAATTTAGGAAATGTATTTTATTTATTTCTTTTCCGATATATGATTATAAAGAAGAAGAGTTAAAAATACTTAAAGATGTTATTTTTGATAGAAGTGAAAAATATGATACTAAAAGAAAACTAGCAATAGCGTGTATTAATAATTATTGTTTATCTTATCGTAGTAAGATATCTTTTATAGGCAATAATGCTTTTTTAGAATTTGCTTTAATTTATCCTTCTGTTGCTAGTTTAAAAAAAGATGTTCTTCAAGATAATCTCCTATTTGCTAGGGAAATGATTTTTAATCCTTACTTAGAAAATGGTGTTTTTTCTGAAAAACTAGTAAGAGAATCTATTGAGATGTATAAGGAAGGTGTTAAGAATAAACTTAAAAGATATGATGGTTATTGTCAATATAAGAATGATCTTTTAATTGATGAGAATGATTATCTTGTTTCAAAAGTATTTAAAGATTTATCTTTGTTAAGTAATGTTACTAGTGAGAGATTATATAATGTTTATAAGAAGATTATTAGCGGGCCACCACTTACTTTTCTAATAGGTAATGTTGATGAAAAGAAATCTAAAGAACTGATTAAAGAAATTATTCTTGATAACAAGATTAGTAATGTTAAATTTGAGACTGATTATAATGTATATGTTAAAAATATTTCAAATAGTGTTGAAGTGGTTAGAGAAAATAGTGAGTTTTCTACGAGTAGTGTATGTTGCAATTACAAAGTAAGAGATATGTGCTGCTATAGAGATAGGGTACTACTTACTATAGTTAAAAATTTACTTAGTTCTAATAATTCGGATGTTTTATTTAATTATTTGAGAAATGATAATGATTTGGTATATAGAACTAATGCTTATACTTATAGCTTTGGTACTCTTTCTTTGATTTCTTTTACTGGTAGTAAAAATATTGATATGATTTTTGAACTATATGAAAAGGCTATGAATTATATATCTGATATTAATTATATAGAGAGCAGGCTTCCTCTATTTACTGAAAAGGCTAGAATAGATAATGAACTTGATAAAGAGGAACTTAGTACTATATTATTTGATTATGTGGATAAATATCTTGGCTACTCTAATGAAAAATATTATGATGTTATTAAGAGTATTAAACCTTTAGAAGTTAAAGATTTTATTGATAATAGACTTATTATGGTTAGTAAATATATAGGAGTTGGTAGGGATTATGAATAAGGCTAAATTTATTACTTTGGATAATGGACTTACTATTCTTATTTATACGGATAGTAGTAAGAGTACTAATCATGTGGAATTATATACTTTCTTTGGTGGTAATAATGGTGAATATGTTGATTATAATGGTAATACTAAGAAGGTTAAACCTGGTACTGCTCATTTATTGGAGCATTATATATGTGAAAATACAGTAGAGGGGAATTTACTGGATAATTTAAGAAAATATAATATACTTAGTTGTAATGGTGGTACTAATAATGAGAATACTTCATATTTCTTTAATACTGTTACTAATTTTTATGAATGTTTAGAAACTTTTTTAAAGGGAATTTATAATATTTCTTTTACTAAGGAAAAACTTGATAAGACAAAAATGGCTGTTTATAGTGAGATTAGAGATGATAAAAATAATGAAAAAAATAAGATTATTGAAAAGAAAATAAATGGGTTGTTTACTATTAATAGAAAGACTTTGGGAAGTAGAGGTAGTGTTAAAAGTATTACTATTAAGGAAATTAAAGATGTTTATGATAATATTTATATTCCTTGCAATCAGTTTCTTGTTTTAGCGGGTAATTTTGATTATGATAAAACACTTAGTTTGGTTAAAAATATATATAAAGAGATTTCTTTTAAAAATGATAAAAGACTTTCTAAAGTTAGTGATGTTAAGAATGTTATAAAAAAGAGAACTATATATAAGAGTGATTATATTGATGAAGTTATTTTGACTTTTAAAATTGATGTTAGTAGTTTGTCTTGTTTTGATAAATATAAATTGGATTGGTATTTAAGTTTCTTTTTAGATATTAATTTTTCTAAATATTCAAAAATTAATGAATATATTAATAATTGTTCTGATTATACTGATGATATTTCTGCTTATTTATATTACTTTAATGGTTATTTTGTTATTGATGTAATCGCTTTTACTAAGAAGGTTAATGATTTTGAAAAACTTGTTTTATCTTCGATAAAAAATAGGGATAGTAGTGAAAGGGAAGTATTTGAACTTGTTAAGAAGGATGCTATTACTAGAATATCTGTTAGAAAGGATAGTATAAGTAGTTATGTTGCTCCTACTGAAGAGAATTATATTCGTTTTGGTTACTTAGATGATGATGATATTGCTGTTATAGATAAGTTTAATTATAATGAATATGATAAGATTATTAGTAATATTGATTTTACTAATTATAGTGTTTTTTATAGAAAGAAAAAATAGATTTATTGGTTTTGAGTGTGAACCTTTGTGTTTTACACTCTTTCTTTGAAGCTCTAGGAGTCTTCAAAGATAATCTAGAGCCTGATTATAAGTCTCTAGATTAAGTTTTTTTAATTCAATAATTTGAGTTGTATTTTTTTCTTGACAAAGAATTAATTGTGTAGTATGATTTAATTGTACTAGCACAAGTAGTACAATCATATATTGTTGTGAAAGGAGAAAATTATATGATAAAAATAGATAAACTATCTAAAAAATATGATAAAGATTATGTGCTAAAAGATCTTAGTTGTACTATTAAAGATAATTCTATTTATGGTTTAGTGGGTGCTAATGGTAGTGGTAAATCTACACTTCTTAGAACTATTATGGGTATATATGATACTGATGGTGGTGATATTACTGTAGATGGTAGTAAGGTATATGATAATGATGTTATTAAACAGAAAATGGTTTTTGTTCAAGATGATTTATACTTTAATTCTAATTATACACTTATGGATACTGCTAAATACTATGAATCTATGTATAAAGATTTTGATATGAATTATCTTAAAGAACTTGCTAATATGCTTAATCTTAGTCTTAATAAGAAGATTAGTACTTTTTCTAAAGGTATGAAAAGACAGTGTGCTTTAATATGTGCTATTTCTACTAATGCTGATTATATGTTTTTTGATGAAACTTTTGATGGACTTGATCCGGTTATTAGAAATACTATGAAAAAGATTCTTATTAAGCAAATGAATAAAAAGAATACTACAATTGTTATGACTAGTCATAATCTTAGAGAACTTGAGGATATTTGTGATAATTTGGGTCTTTTATATCAAGGGGGTATTTTGTTTGAGAGTGATGTTGATACTATTAAAACTAATATGTTTAAGGTTCAATTATCATTTGAAAAGAACTTTGATAAAGATGACTTTGAAGACTTTAATATCTTGAGTTTTAAGAAACAGGGTAGTGTGGCTACAATAATTATTAAAGATACTGATGGTAAAAGTAAGAAAAAAATTGAAAAGATGAAACCTTTAATACTTGATTATCTTCCACTTACTTTGGAAGAGGTATTTATATATGAAATGGAGGCTTTAGGATATGAGTTTAACAAGTTTGTTTAATTTTAATTATTTAAAAGAAAATATTAAGAAATCTAAGGCTATTATTCTTTTATGTATGTTATTACTTCCTACGATTGGCGGTATTATACTACTAGTAAAATGTAGTCATGGTAGCAATTTTATGCCTAGTATATATGAAGTTAGTGGTCCGGTGTTATTTGGTATGTATCTTGTTCCAGTGATACTTTCAATTACTTTGTTTAGTTTTATATATAAAAGGGGTTCTATTGATTTTACACTTTCAATGCCTATTAATAAGAAGCAAATATTTCTTACTAATACATTTGGTGGAATAATAATAATTCTTCTTATGCAAATTATTAATTTAATTATTACACTTGCTATTAGTTTGATATATAGTAATATGATTATTGATTATAAGATGTTATTTGATATATTTCTTATATATTCTATTTCTTATATCTTTGTATTTACTTCTTGTAATATAGCCGCTAGTGTTTCTTCAAATAAGATTACAACGATTGTTGTTACTCTACTTATATTATTTTTAGTTCCATTCGTTAGTACTTTTATTAAAACAGATGGATTTAATTATAGTAATTATGGTAATGCAAGAATTGAATGTCTTAATAAGGAATGTACACCAGTTATATATGAATGTGATAGTTTAAAGTGTAAAAATGATAAAAGAAATAATATTTATACCGGCTATGTAAATAGAGTGAGTGATAATAATTATACTATGCCTTATAAACTTATTGCAGGGGTATTTTTGGGAGAAGAATTTGATAGTGGTATAAATGTTTCTCTTCTTAAGATGGTATTTTTAAGTATTGTTTATATTGCTGTTGGACTTGTACTTTTCATAAAGAAAAAATTTGAAATTGTTGGTACTTCTTTTAGAAGTGAGAGAGTTCATATTTTAGTTAGAACTTTAACTACTGTTCCTGTTGTTTGTATACTATACGTAATAATTAAAAATCTTGGATTGTCTAGTCATGATTTCTTTACAATTATACTTTTATTGGTACTTATATTTACTTATTTAATTATTTATGATTTGATTACTAGAAAGAGAGTTACTAATTTCTTTAAAATGGCTATATGTTTAGTTATTGTATCTAGTGCTGTGTGTATTGTTGGTGCTTTCTTTGATGATAAGGAAGAATTTGAAATTAAGGTAAATGATATTAAAGAAATCACCTTTGTGGATGATAATAATATTAATATTGCTTCTATTAAAAATAAAGATGTTATTAATTATGCTGTTTCATTACTTTTAGATGATGATCCTAGGGGAAATGTATATAATATATATCATATTAAAACTAAAGTTAAAGGGGATACATATAAATTTACGATATATGTTACTGAGGATGATTATAATTATATTAATAATAATTTAGTAAATGATAAGGAATATTTAAAAACTTTAGAAGATTATAAAGATAGTAGAATCTTTGGTATTGGATATGATAATGGTTATACAGGTGTGAAGGAAAATAAAGAATTAACTAATATGGTCATTAATGAATATAAGAATAATAAAGATGCATTAAAAAATGTTGATTATAATGATGGATTACTTAATGTTACTTTATATATTTATGATAACTATGCTGTAAGAAATGTTGTTATTAATGTTATTGATAATAAGGATTTAGTACTTAATATACTAAAATATTATAATACTAAGACTAAAGAATATTTAAATAAGATGAATGATAATGATATTTATTATTATGGTATAAATGGTTATGGTGTTACTGAT
This sequence comes from uncultured Bacilli bacterium, assembly GCA_934101345.1. Classification (GTDB taxonomy): domain Bacteria; phylum Bacillota_I; class Bacilli_A; order RF39; family UBA660; genus CAG-302. Next base: position 6,189 of record CAKOQV010000032.1, on the reverse strand, counting down.
GGCTACTATAGTGAACTTTATTCTGAAATTGGTAAGTTTATTGTTGATAATATTGATGAAAATATTGATATTAATAAGGATTATAAATATATTACTATAAATAATGATAATGATAAAAATATATTTGTTACTAATAGAGTAGAAGAACTTGATAAAATTATGGAAAAGTATGTCAATGACAATGATGATGACATTAATGACGCTGAGACTGCTAGGGTGATGTAGATGAAACAGATTATGATTAATTTGGATTATCAAAGTAGAACTCCTATATACGAGCAAATAGTAAATGGTATTGAGAAGTATGTTGCTGTTGGAATACTTAAGGAGAAGGTTCAAATTCCTTCGATTAGAGAGATGGCTAGTAATTTAGGTATTAATCCTAATACTGTTAAGAAGAGTTATGACATATTAGAAAATAGGGGGGTTATTACTACGATTAGTACTAAAGGTACTTTTATATCAGAAAATACTAAGAAAACTACTAATGATAAGATAGATAGGGAAATTGAAAATATAAAGAAAAAAATATCTGAACTTACTAGGATGGGAATTAGTTTTGATGAAGTAATAGAAAGGATAAAGAAATGAAAATATTAGAAGTTGATAATTTGTGTAAGAATTATGGTAAAGGTAGTACTTTGGTTAAAGCTATTGATAATGTTTCTTTTACTGTTGATGAGGGAGACTTTGTGGCAATAGTTGGTTCTTCTGGTAGCGGTAAGTCAACACTTTTACATATATTAGGGGCTGTTGATAAACCTACTAGTGGAAAGGTTATTGTGGGTGGTACTGATGTATTTAAACAAAAAGATGATGCACTAGCAGTCTTTAGAAGAAGAAAAGTAGGACTTATTTATCAGTTTTATAATTTAATACCAATACTTAATGTTGAAGAGAATATGACTCTTCCAATACTGCTTGATGGTAGAAAGGTTGATAAAGATTATTTAAAAGAACTTATAGATATTCTTGGTCTTGAAAGAAGAGTTAATCATTTACCTAATGAGCTTTCTGGAGGCCAACAACAAAGAGTTTCTATTGGAAGAGCACTTATATCTAAGCCGGATATAATACTTGCTGATGAACCTACTGGTAATTTGGATTCTAAGGCTAGTAAAGAGATTATGAATTTACTTAAAATTTCTAATGAAAAGTATCATCAAACTATTATTATGATTACGCATGATATGAATCTTGCTAAAGAGGCTAATAGAATAATTACTTTAGCGGATGGACATATAGTTAAGGATGAGAAGATAAAATGAGTATTTTGAATGACTTAACTATAAAAAATTTAAAACTTAATAAAAAAAGAACTATAGTTACAATTGTTGGTATTATTTTATCAACTGCTTTGATGGTAGGAATAGGACTATTATTCTCTTCTTTTCAAGATTATATGATTAGAGACACTATTAGTTATAATGGTAAATATGAGGCTGAGTATGGTGATGTATCTTTAGATAAATTAAATAGTATTGATAAGAAAGATTTCAGCTATTTTTATCAGAAAGCTATTGGCTTTAGTAAATTTGATTCTGCTAATGAATATAAACCTTATCTTTATATTTCGAGTGTTGATAAAGAATACTTTAAAGAACTTCATTTGATTTCTGGTAGATTTGCTGAAAATGATAGTGAACTTGTTATATCTAATCATATTAATACTAACGGAGGAGCTTCTTATAAAATTGGAGATATTATTACATTAAAGTATGGTGAAAGAGTAATTGAAGGCGTTAATACTTTGGCTAATAATGAGTACTATGAAGAAGAAACTCTTAATATTGTTGGTGAGAAAACTTATACAATAGTTGGTATAGTAGAAAGAAGTAATTTTGAAGATTATTCTGCTTCAGGGTATAGTACTTTTACTCTTGATATGAATGATAAAGAGGGAACCGTTAATGTATTTGTTATGTTTAATAATAAGAAAAAAATTATTAAACAATCAGAAGACTTGGCTAAGAAGTTAGGTTATGATAATGCTATATCTTATAATAGTACACTTCTTGCTCTATATGGAGAAAGTATTTATGGTAATATAATGAGCTCAATGATTATGATGATAATTATTATGTTATCGTTAGTATCTATTGGCTGTATAGTGGTTATTTACAATTCTTTTGCTATTTCTGTAATGGAAAGAAAAAAAGAGTTTGGATTACTTTCTAGTATAGGAGCTACGAAGAAGCAGCTTTCATATACAGTGTTTTTTGAAGCACTTATCGAGGGTATTATAGGAATAATACTTGGAATTTGTGGGGCTTATATTGGTATTGGTACAGTAATACTTATTATAAATAATTTAATTGGAGATATTTTAGTATTAAAACTTAATTTAGTTACTAATATAGTGTTTATTATTATACCGGTTATATTTATGATACTTGTTATATTTATATCTGCTTTAGTACCTTCAAGAAGAGCTGCTAAAGTGTCTCCAATTGAGGCAATTAGGCAAAATGATGATATTAAAATTAATAAAAAGAAGATTAAAACTGGCAGACTTGTTAATAAATTATTTGGTATAGAAGGAGAGATTGCTCTTAAAAATATTAAAAGAAATAAGAAGAAGTATAGAGTTACGATTGTTAGTTTATTTATTAGTATTGTATTATTTATATCGTTTTCTTCATATATGAATTATACCATTGATACTGCAAGTAGTGTGATGGGTGAAGTGCCTTATGATTATCAGATTAGTTATTTTGGTGATGATAATGATATGGATGCATTAAATAAAATTAGTGAGATTATTAAGAGTAATGATGTTAAAGAATATGTTTCTTATAGTGTTAGTAATTTATCTATAATTGGTAATTATACTTATAGTGATGAATATCTTGATTTTTATAAGAGTGCTTATGGTGATGATGGCATAAAAGCTTTAACTAATTTAAAATATCAATATATTTCTATCTATATTTTAGATGATATTTCTTATAATAGGTATAAAGAATTAATTGGTTTAGATAAGGATAGCGTTATTTTACTTAATAAATTTAAAGGTGTAAGTTATGGTAATAATAAAAGAGTTAATTATGATATTCCAGTAATTAACAATGGTGATATTAATATTAAGATATGTAATTTTGATGGTAATGATGAAGATGTAGATACTACTAAATATTGTAATAAGAAAATAGATAATATTTTTATTACTAATAAGTCTTTTGATTTGATTGAAGAGTTTTCTTATATGAGTGATTTTAAACTTATTGTTAATAAGAAGTTATATGATAATATATCTGATAGTGGTACTCATTATACACAGTTTAATATTATAAGTGATAATACTGATAATATTGATAAATTAACAAAAGAATTAGATAAGTATGATAATGTTAATTATACTAATGTTAAAGAATCAATGAAACAGGCTAATAATATGATTCTTGTTGTCAAGATTCTTATGTATGGTTTTATAGGATTAATTACTTTAATAGGTGTTACTTCTGTATTTAATACTATTTCTACAAGTATGGCACTTAGAAAAAGAGAGTTTGCTGTTCTTAGAAGTATAGGACTTACAAGAAAAGGGTTTAATAAAATATTATTTTTTGAAAGTTTATTCTTTGGACTTAAATCTTTAATATATGCTATACCAGTAAGTCTTGGAGTGACAATCATTATACATTATGCTCTTGCAGACATGATGAGTATAAGCACAATTATTATTCCTTGGAAGGCTATTACTATATCAATTATTTCAGTATTTATAATTGTACTTCTTACTATGATGTATAGTACAAGTAAGATAAAGAAACATAATATTATTGAACAAATAAGAGAAGAAAATATTTAACAAAATACTTTCTTTTTCTTTTGTTATGATATATAATTATAATAGAAAGGAGTGATAAAATGGCTAAGTTTTGTCCTAATTGTGGTAACGAAATGCTTGATGAAGCAGTAATGTGTGTTAAATGTGGCACTATGGTAAATGATAACAATAAAAAAACTAGTGAGAACAAGATTATTAATGATGGAGGTAAAACAAGTGATGATAATAAAAAGAAAAAAGGTTTACCTGCATGGGCTATTGTTTTAATTGTATTTGGTAGTATTGGATTATTAGTAATGCTTGTAATTGTTGCTTTTACTATTGTTGGTGTTAATATACTTAAGAAAACAGATCCTAATGAAATTAAGGATAAAATTAATGATTATATTGAAGAAAATACTAAGTCTTTATATGGTACTATTGGTGATACTTTAACTGATGATGAATTTAAAATTACTTTAACAGGAGCTTATATGTATAATTCTATAGGTGATGGTTCTTTAGTAGATACCCCAGGTGATGGCAAGGAATATTTGTTATTTTTCTTTGATGTAGAAAATATTTCTGATGAAGACGAATTTATTTCTTATTATGATTTCGATGGTCGTGTTGATAATACTTCTTGTGATACTACAATTATATTTAATGATGTTGATGGTATTAAGAATTTATCTGCTAATTTAGCTTCTGGAAAAAAAGCACAAGGATTTGTTGCATTCGAAGTTGATAAGGATTGGAAAGATTTTGAAATAAGTTACAAGCAAATTTTTAGTGATAAATCATTAATATTTAAAGTTACTAATTCTGAAGGTGCTTAAAAAGCATCTTTTTATCTTCCTTTTTTTATTTAAATAGTATATAATATTACTAGGAGGATAGATTATGAATGTAGCAGATATTATTATTTTAATTGCATTAGCACTTGGAGCGGTAGGAGGATTTAAATCAGGAGTAATAAAGAAAACTACTGATTTCGTAGGTATATTTGTTATTATTATTTTATCATTTTATTTAAAAAACTACTTATCAGTTATTATGTATGAAAACTTACCGTTTATTAATTTTGGAGGATTTATAAGTGGAATAGAAGCTATTAATATTTTGTTTTATGAAGTAGTTGCTTTTGTTATAGTGTATTCTTTACTTTATTTAGTTTTTAGAGTTGTACTCATGTTAACTGGTTTAATAGAAAAGATATTAAAGGCTACTGTTATACTTAGTATTCCTTCAAAAATACTTGGTATATTCGTTGGTATAATAGAAATGTATGTCTATGTTTTTTTGATTTTGGTAGTTATAACTTTACCTATTATTAATATTCCTTATGTAAGGGAATCCAAAATGGCCAATTTTATGTTGGAAAAGACGCCAATATTATCTAAAGCGTCAGAAAAAATGGTCGATACGTACGATGATGTTTATAAATTAGTTAAAGAAAAAAATACTAAAGATAATGATGAATTAAATGACGAAGTGGTTAAATTGTTATTGGATAAAAAAGTTATTACTAAAGATTCTTTAAATAAGCTTATTGATAGAAATAAGATTCATATCAAAGATAAAAGTATATTAGATTAGGAAGGAGGGGTAATATGGGATTAATACATTATGAAAATGATTTTTCTTCTTTAATTAAAGATAAAAAAGTAGTAGTTGACTTCTATGCTACTTGGTGTGGTCCTTGTAGAATGTTCGGACCAGTATTTGAGGAAACTTCTAAAGAAAATGATTTTAACTTTGTTAAATTAGATGTTGATAAGTATTCAGATATAGCGAGAAAGTATGGCGTTATGTCAATACCTACAATAATTTTATTTGAAAATGGTAATGAGGTAAAAAGATTTACAGGATTTATGTCAAAAGAAGAATTTGTTGATTTTTTGAAATAAGGTATGTTATAGTAAATGCAGGAGGTTAGGTAATGAAAGAAAAACAAAATATAGCTGTAGTAATTGGCTCTATATTGGTGTTTACCTTGGTAGTTATTTCTTTTTTGGGAGATAAATTTATTTTTAGTAATAATTTTGATATAGAAAATGATTATAATAGAACATCAGTATATAATGTCGAAAAAAGTGATTTTGATAATAATATTAATGATAAAGAAAATGATACTTATTTAATTGAAGGGGATTTTTTAGCGGATAATGTAGTAACTAAAGAAGAAAAAAATGCAATGAAACACAATACTCGAGTTTTACAATATCTTGTTGATACTGCTAATGGAAATGATATAAAAATACCTAAAGGTATATATTATTTTTCGAAGGGTGGAACTTCTAGTAGGGGTACTGAGGATTATGTAATTAAACCTAAAAATGGCATAACCATTACTGGCGCAGGTACCGATGATGATAATGGAACCATATTAAAGCCTTATGCAGTTCCCGGTACTATTA
>CAKOQV010000031.1 GCA_934101345.1 uncultured Bacilli bacterium | reverse complement strand
AAGACTAATATTTCTATTAGTTTTCCCTATAGTCTCTATATTATTTATTTTATTATTAAGATTTACAGCCCCCCCCCTAATTAACTTGTAGTTAACTTTTCTAATTACTTTTTTGTTCATAAGAGGAGCCTCCTTCCATATCTATTTACCTTACATATAAAATGATACCATAATTTTATATTTCTATCAATATTATTGTTTAAATTTATATTTTCTTTTTAATTAATTTGTATACATCATTATGTATATCTTCAATACTACGCATATTAGTACCATCAGTACATTCAATAAAATCCCAATTATATTTCTTAGCAATATATATTGAAGTATCAGATACTTTTTTCATAAATTCTAAATCTCGCTCATGAATATCATTTTTTACTCCATCATTATCTTTTCTTTTATCTTTTAAACTTCTTGCTATTTCAAATGGTGCATGAAGAAATATTACTAAGTCAGGTTCAGGAATACCAAGTTTACAATATTCATAATCATAAACATAATCTATAAATTTTTCTCTTTCTATGTCATCATCAATAACTGATGATTGATATATTAATGATGAAGTAGTATATCTATCTAATACTATTAGTTTTCCTTTATCATATTCACTTTTTAAGCCAGTAATCCAAGTAATAGCCCTATCTTGAGCATATAGACTATTTACAAAGTAAGGTGATAATTCTGAATGATTTCCAAAATTACCTTTAAGGTATTCTTCAACCGGTCTACCTTGATATGTCCCATAACTAGGAAAATGATGAGAAGTAATATTATATTCTTTCTCATTAATTAATCTATCTATAAGTAGTTTATACTGAGTACTTTTTCCTACTCCATCACAAGATCCCTCAATTACTATTAATTTACCCATCATCTCATCTTCTTTCTGATATATACATTTCTTTCATAAGGAATCATCTCATCCATATAATCAGCAATCTTTATGCTATCCCATAATCTAAAGTCAACAGATGGAAAATATGTATCAGCATTAAATTTTTTATATATTTCTGTTAAATACATAACATCTACATAAGGTAAAAACTCTTCATATACTTTTGAACCACCTACTACCATAAAGTCATCAGAACTATTTTCTATCATTCTTAATAAATTTTCCATATTGTTATAACATATAACATCAGCATATCTATCTATATTTTTACTACTTAGTACTATTGGATTTCTTCCTTTAAAAGCATTAACGGGCATACTTTCAAAAGTATTTCTACCCATAATAATATTTTTACCCATAGTCATTTTTTTGTAAAAAGATAAATCTTCAGGTATATGCCATAACAATCTATTATCCATACCAAGTTCATTATTATAACCAATCGCAGCAATTATACTTAAATTTTTCATACATGTTCCTCCTACTGTGCTACAGGCATTGTTATCTTACCCATATGTTTGTATTTAATCAGTTTAACATCTTTTAATTCTTTTGAATTATCAAAATCAAAGAAATCAGTAACTTTTTTATTAAGAATAAGCTCCGGAGTACTAGGATTTAATATCATATCAATTATTCTATTATTAGAATCCAAAATTTTATATTCAGTACTTTTTTCATCTAGGTTTTTCATTTGAAGTAAATTATTTTTTTCTTGACATAATAGTTCTAACTCACTCTTATTTTTTAAATATTCATAAGTTTCTGCTCTTCTTAATTGTTCATTGATACCATCTAACTGATTTATATAAATATGTGGTTCATTGATAGAATAAGATACAATACCCGGTTCTAAATTTGTTACTTGTGCAATCATCTTTAATAATGTTGCATATTGTGTTACATTAAATGGAAGTCCTAATGGTACATCACAGCTTCTTTGATGTACTTCTAAGTTTAATGTATCTTTATATATATTCCATTCAGTACTCCAAACGCAAGATGGAAGAACTGCTGTTCTTAAGAACTCATTTTGCCATAAACTAAAGACTTTTCTTCTAGCGGTAGGACAATTCTTAATAGAATTAATTAAAGATCTTGCCATATCATATCTTTTAGTAATATAACCATATGCAGTACCTATAGTACCAGCATACTCTTTACCATACCATTTAGCAGCCTTAATATTTTTACCTGGTATTCTACTTTTTGCGGTCATTACTTTACCTTCATTATTATACTTAGGCTCAAAAGTAGTATACTCACCAAATGGCTCACTAAGTGGAACACTAAGTGGATCCATAACTGTTACTTCTTTATCAGGATTATAATCTTTTGTATTTGGATCATATATTCTATATATGCCATCATCATCTATCATCCATTTATCCCATATTTTAACATTCCTATCGTGTAACCAACTTACATCATTAGAACTTACTTGCCATATCCATAATATTTCTAATATAGCATTTTTATAAAATGTTTGTTTAGTAGATAAAATAGGATATTCTTTCCTTAAGTCAAACTTAAAATAATGTTCTGGTAATCTAACAGTATTAATACCAGTTCTATTTTCTACTTCTTCTCCTTCTTTTAATATTCTTTTTAATAATTTAATGTATTCTTCATCAAAATAAGTCATAATATTTTTCCCTCCTGATTATCACTAAATTAATAATATCATACTATTAAAAAGAAATCAATAAAAGTTATTCATATTTTGTATAGTAAATATGCGTTAAACAATAGATTTTTAAAATAATTTCTTCCTCTTTTTTATCATAGAAAAATATTCATCATTACTAATAGGCAAACCAAGTTTTAATCTATCTTCCAAAGAATAATATTTTGTTGCTAGTTTTAACTGACTTTCATATCCGTCACGCATAAAATCAAAACTATCCCAAACATGTTCAAAACCAATTTTTGATAAAAATAAATAAGATGGAACTTGTATATTTTTAAATATACTTTTATATTTTAATAATTGCGTATTTATTAATTGTACTTGAAATAACTTTTTTATATTAATATTAACACATTGTTGTTTATCAATAAATTTAATTATACAACTAAGAGCATCAATTTCCGCAAGTCTTTCTGCGGGATTATAATTATATGTTTTCTTATATAACAACTTATTCTGATTAAAATTAGAATTAATTGTTAAAAATATATTTAAAGTAAAATAACTATAAAGTAATAAAATTGTTTCAACATCATTATTTTTTTTATTAATATATTTAATTTGGAGAGCATGATTTAATTCATGAAATAAAACTTTCAAAATATATAGATTAATAAACAAATATAAGCTTTCAGAAGAAAGCAGTCCCTTAAAGTCTTCAGTAGAGTTTATAATAATTTTTTTAATATTTATGTTTATTAACTTTTCATCATAATCATAATAAGCATAATCAAGTGTAAATATTTTATTAGAAATACAAATTCTTTTTAAAACCTCAGAAAAATCAATATTGTAAGTAATAATATTGCATACCTCTTCTATTGCTTTATTACCAATAAATTTTTTATTTAAACTATAATTGTAAACAATTTCAAATATTCTATCAAACATAGTAGGTCCCCCAACAATTTTGATATTGTAGCACAAATTAATAATAAAGTCAAAAAAATAAGTAGTTAGAAAACTACTTATTCTACAGTAACAGATTTGGCTAGATTTCTAGGTTTATCAATATCATAGCCTTTTAATTTAGCAACATTATAAGCAAGTAATTGCATAGGTATTATAGCCAATAACGGATTTAAAACCTCATTATAATCGTCCAATAGTATTTTATATTTAGAAAAATCATCATTCTTAATATTAGTAATAGTCACAATATTGGCTCCACGAGACTCTACCTCTTTTAGATTGCTAATAGTTTTTTCACTAATTTCTTTATCAGTAACTACTGCGATTACACCAAAGTCTTTATCTATTAAAGATATACTACCATGTTTTAATTCACCAGCCTGAAAAGCTTCACTATGTATATAAGATATTTCTTTTAATTTAAGACTACCCTCCATAGCTAGGTAATAATCTACTAATCTTCCTAAATAGAAAATATTTGTTTTATTAACTAATACTTTAGATATTTCTTCATAGTCATATTCATTTATATACTTAGTAAATATATTAGGAAGTAGTTTTAGACTATTAATAGTTTCCTCTTCAATACTACTACCTCTAATAGCTAAGAATAATAGTACTAAAACCTGAGCTAAATATGCTTTAGTAGTAGCTACTGCTACTTCAATACCAGCCTCAGTATAAATTACATACTTAGATTCCCTTGCTATTGAAGACTCATGTCTATTTACTATAGCTAAAGTATCAATATTATTTTCTTTAGCTAATTTTAATGAAGCCAATGTATCAGCAGTCTCGCCTGACTGTGAAATTAGTATAACTAAAGTATCTTTATCAAAGAAATTAGTCTGATATCTATATTCTGATGCAAAGTATACATTAACTTTAATATTAGCAAATTTTTCAATATAATATTTACCTAGTTGTCCTGCAAAAGAAGCACTACCACAAGCAACAATATCAATATTTTTATATTTTTTTATATCAAAGATATCTTTTACTTTGTTATTTTCAGTATATAAATTAAGTAATTTCTTTACAAGTTCTGGTTCTTCATTAATTTCTTTTAACATAAAATGATCATAGCCATTCTTACTAATAGTTTCCTTTTCTAAAGGAAACTCTTTTACTGTCTTTTGTATTTCTTTCCCTTCTCTATTATAATACTTAACATTATCTTTAGTTAAATATACTACATCATAATTATCAAGTACTACATACTTATTAGTAATATGCACAATAGCAGGTATATCACTAGCAAGAACATTTTCATTATCACCAATACCCACAATTAAGGGACTATCTTTTCTAATACCAAAGATAACATCTTTATAATCATCATTTATAATATTAAAAGCATAACTACCCTTTAAAATATGAGTAATTTTATTTAATACTTTAATCATATCTTTCTCTTTATTATAGACATCATCTATAACAGCAGCAGCTACTTCAGTATCGGTACCAGTTTTAAATACATATCCTTTCTTTAATAGCTCCTTTTTTAATTCATCATAGTTCTCAATAATACCATTATGTACTAACGTTATTTTACCTTGTCTATGAGGATGAGCATTAATATCATTAGCCTCTCCATGAGTAGCCCATCTAGTATGGGATATACCAATATTAGTATCCTCATCATAATTTATATTTTCTTCAAGATTTTTAATAGGTCCTTCTCTTTTAATAACCTTGATTTCATCATCTTTTATATAAGCAATACCTGCTGAATCATAACCTCTATATTCCAAAGATTTTAACCCAGTAAGTATTTTATTTAATGCTTTTTTATTTCCAGCATAACCTACGATGCCACACATAATTTTTAACCTCCTCTTATATATGATTATTATCTTGTTACAATTTTGATTTTGTTCTTTATAATAATCTAATGAGCATATACACCCAATGTAGTATCCGCCGAAAATTCGATAACTACATACCTCGTTAACTATTTCTAGTCTGGCGCTAATTTATATATTATTCTCCCTTCTATAATATAAACTTTACTACATTATATCAGAATATTAAAAAAGTGTAAACCACTACAACAATAATTAACTATTGGTTTACACATTTCTATCTTCAAAAAATATAATAAATTATAACATCTATCTATATTATTACTATACCTTTTATGTTCTATTTTTATAATTTTTATTTTTAATTAAGTGATATTCTTCTTTATTTAAAGGTAGTCCTTTTATTAATCTTTCCTCTATTGAAAGACTTCTCTTTGTTTTCATTAATATTTTATTAGTATTATTTCTAGTAATAGGAATACCATTATATGATATCTTACCTCCAGTAATAGTTAAAAACTCCAGTAAAGGACAACTATTCTTTGAATAATATTCGTTTATTAGTCTATCATATTTACTATTAAAAATATTCATAAAATATTTAGTGGTAATCTCAGATATCCTTAAATAGGTTCTTATTTTATCACAACTGGTTATATTAGCCTCTCTTTCTATAGAAAATAAATCATGATGTTTTTTATAGACACTTGGATATACTTTTATCGCAATAGTATTAATTTCAATTAATTGTCTTTCAAAGTTATCTTGAGGTAGTGTATTAGCCTTTTTATTTTGAATAACATGTTCTATCTCGTGAAAGATAACTTCTAGTACACTTAAACATATAAATAAGTATTTATCAAAATAATCAGAACTAGTATCATATATTCTTCTATATATTTCATAAATACTAGAATGCTCTTTGAACATTTTATTCATATTAAACTTTAATACCCTACTTTTATAAAAGTAAGAAGCTAACGCTACATTTTGATAACTATAATCTATATCTTTTACATATTCTATTAGTCTTTCTTCTCTAATTATTATACTTATAATACTATCTATAAACTTATCATCAGGTATTTTTTTATTAATGGTATAAGTATAGATAATATTTAATATTTCTTCATACATAATACTACTTCTATATCATTTACTATTTATTTTAGTTAATTCTTTTTTTGTAATAGGTAAGCCAAATAATATTCTATTATCAAGGGAAACTTCTTTCTTAACCCTTCTTAATAATTTTTTACTATTTTCTTTATTAATTAAAATATCTTCATAATATAGAGAACTTCTAGTAACGTTGATGTATTCAAGTAATGGCATTCTACCATATATATAATACTGAGTAATAGCCCATTCATATTCATCATTAAAATTTTTATTTGCAAACGAAGAAAAATCATTATCTAATCTTAACATTTCTATTAGTTTGCCAGTGCTATTTATATTAGCCATTCTTTCTATAGGAAATAAATTGTATTTTTTTTCATAGAAATCTGGATTAATAGATAATATATCAAGACTATTTTGAATTAAAATTTTTTCAAAAGTATTTTCAGGAGTAGTCTCTAATGTCTTTACTTGTCTTACATGTTCTAATTCATGTAATGCAGTTAAAATAAATGTTAAAGATAAATAAATATATTTTTCTAAATCGCTAATATTCGTTCCTAATTCATAAGCTCTCTTACGGAGACTAAAACCTCTTTTGGCATCTTCAAGTATATTAGTAATATTAAATTTTAATATTTTAGAAGTAAAAACATATGCAGCATTATAATCATAATTACAATCACAATTATAATTTATATCTTTAATAAACTCTCTTAAATTGTCATTATTAATAACTATATCTAAAACATTTTCTAAAAAAGGTTTATCTGGTTCTTTATAATTAAAAACATAAGTATAGATAATATTTAATAATTCTATATACATAGTATCCTCCAAGTATCTAATATACTACCATAAAAATTCTTAATAGTAAAGAAAAAATATATAAATGTTAGCTATTTGTATTATATATATCTAAATTATCATAACATAGATCATAGGTTATGTTATATCTCTTGAGACCTTGTCTTAAGAAGAAAAGAAAGAGGGATACCTAAATATCACTTTATATATTTTTAATATTTAACCATAAGTTTACATTTTTGTATCATTAAAATAGCTTATTAAATTAGGATACTTAATTAATTTCCTAGTAACATGTTCAGGCAAATCCATAACATTTGGATTAAATAATTCCATAGTCTTATTTATACTACCAAAAATAAATTTATTAATAAAAATATCATATAAAGCATTCTTATATAATTGTTTAAAACAAATACACAGTTCATTCTTATTTAACTTAATAATATTGTCTAAAGATAATTCACATTTTTTATAATTATCAAAGTCAATTACTTTAATACCATCTTTTCCAAATATAATATTACTAAAATTCATATCACCAATCAAAATACCATTATTTGACAAAATAATAATATCATTATAAATTTTTCTAAAATTTTCTATTATGTATTCAGAACTAACATTAAGAACATCTTCAAAGTAAGGTGAATAATATTCCATAATATAACTAATAATTTGTTCTTTAATATTATCATATTCATAAGTATATAATTGTACAAAAGACTCCAAGTTCAAATCCCTTATAGTATTAAAAACCCATGTATCAATAACATGATCTTTAACTGTAGATAGTGTATATTCAGTATATACTTTTTGACATATTTTGTTATCAATATTTGTTACACTAGCATGCGTTCCCCACATTACTTTTTCATTATATAAATTTTTCATATTTTTACTCCATAATCATTATGTTATTTACTTATCATTTTATTTAATTCATTATTAGAAATAGGAAGTCCAAATAAAACTCTATTTTCAAATAAAATATCTTTTTTTACTCTCGTCAATAATTTATTAGTATTTTCATTACTAACAAAAACATTATCATAATAAATAGAGGTTCCAACTGCATTAGTATATTCAATCAACGGTACTTTTTTATCTAAATAATATTGTGTAATAGCAAACTTATACCTTTGACTATATATATTTCCAATAAAAGAAGATGCATAGTCATCATATTTTAACATTTCATTTATTCTCACACAACTATTAATAATTGCCATTCTTTCATTAGGAAATAAATCATGTTCCTTTTCGTAAATTTCAAAATTTGCCACCAATACATCAACACTATTTTGAATTAATATTCTTTCAAAGTTATCTTTTTTAGTAGTATTCAAAATTTTATTCTGTCTTGTATGATCTAACTCATGAAAAATAGTATAAACAAAATAATAACAAATAAATATATATTTTTCTGTTTTTTTAAATTATAAATTTCACAATAAGCATTGAAATTTGTTTCTGCTCTAGTTATAATATCACAAATGCTTAATTTTAATATTCTAGAACAAAATGTATAACTTGCTGCATATTTATAACTAGAACTAATATCAACATTATTAATATAATCATTTATATCATCATAATTAGCAATAACATCAATAACATTATTTACAAAGTCTTTATCTGGTAGTTTAAAATTTTTAGCATATTTAAATATAATATTTAATAATTCTGTATACACAGTACTCCTCCAAGTATCTATATACTACCATAAAAACTTTAAATAGTAAAGAAAAGTACTCATATAAATATTAGTTACATGTATTATTTATATTTAAGTTAGAAAAAGAGATACCTAAATAATAGATATCTCTTTATATATTAAACTAGTTCTAAAATAACTTCTAGAGCAGAATCTCCTTTTCTTTCAGTCATCTTAATAATTCTAGTATAACCACCATTTCTATCTTTGTATCTAACTGCTAAATCATTAAATACTTTATCAACGGCTTTCTTATCATTATGTAAAAATGCAAGGGCAAGTCTTCTTGATACTAAAGTACCTTTTTTACCATAAGTTACCATTTTATCAAAACTCTTTCTAACTTCTTTAGCTCTAGTTTCAGTAGTAACTATTCTTTCATTTTCAATTAGTTGTTTAGTTAAAGTAGCTAACATACTTCTTCTATGTTTATTATCTCTACCTAATTTTCTATATGCCATAATTACCTCCTCTATTAATTTTCATCTTTAAATGTAAGACCCATGTCTTTAACTTTATCCATTACTTCTTTTAATGACTTCTTACCAAGATTTCTAATCTTCATCATTTCATTTTCAGTCTTATCAACTAAATCTTTTAAAGTAAGAATATTAGCTCTCTTTAAGCAATTATATGCTCTTACAGAGAAATCTAAATCATCAATAGAAGTTTCTAATATCTTAACAGCAGGGTCTTCACTCTTAGATATCATAAGTCCTGTTTCATCTGCAATTGAGTTAAGTTCAGTTAATACTTCAAAATGCTCAATTAAGATTCTAGCAGCTAGTGCTAAAGCCTCTTCTGGAGTAATAGAACCATTAGTCCATACTTCAAGAATTAATTTATCATAATTATTATTTTGACCTACTCTAGCATTTTCAACTTCATAGTTAATTCTTTCAATAGGAGAATATAAACTATCAATAGCAATTGCCCCTACTTTAGTCTTATTATTTTGAGCAAGTATCTTCTTATTATCTTCTGCTACTATATAGCCTCTTCCTGATCCAATAGTCATTTCCATATTTAATTTTCCACCTTCAACAAGTGTAGCAATTACATGATCAGGATTTAATATCTCTATATCAGCATCAGCTTCGATATCACCAGCAGTAACTACTCCTGGAGTATCTTTTTTAAGTCTTAATATTTTATCTTCATCTTTAGAATGATTCTTTATTACTACTCCCTTTAAATTTAATACGATAGCAGTAACATCTTCGATAACTCCATCAATTTTTTGAAATTCATGAGCTACTCCATCAATCTTAACTGAAGTTATAGCATCACCAGGAAGTGATGATAACATAACTCTTCTAAGTGCATTACCTAAAGTTGTTCCAAATCCTCTTTCTAGTGGTTCAAGTTCAAATTTACCATAGAAAGAATCCTTTACATATTCTTTTACCTTATAATCTGGTTTTTCAAATTTTAACATTAGACACGCTTCCTTTCTTTATTATCCACGTCTTCTTTTTGGTGGACGACAACCATTATGTGGAATTGGTGTTACATCAGTTATTGATTCTATTTCTAATCCAGCAGTTTGTAATGATCTAATTGCAGCCTCTCTTCCAGAGCCTAAGCCTTTTACTTCTACTTTTACTTTCTTCATACCTGCGGCTACTGCATCTCTTCCAGCAGCTTCAGCAGACATACCAGCAGCAAATGGAGTAGATTTCTTACTACCTTTTACTCCTTGTTTTCCAGAAGAAGCCCAGCTTACAACATTTCCTTCTAAGTCAGTAATAGTTACGATTGTGTTGTTGAATGTTGAATGAATATGAGCTACACCAGCAGGAATATTCTTTTTAGTTTTTCTTTTTCTTGAATTATATTTTCCCATATTTTCCTCCTAATTATTTTTTCTTATTAGCAACAACTTTTCCTTTACCCTTACGAGTCTTAGCATTTCTGCTAGTTCTTTGTCCTCTTACTGGTAAATTCTTTTTATGTCTTGTACCTTGATAAGAATTAATTTCCATCTTAGTTTTAATATTTAAATTAACTTCTCTTCTTAAATCACCTTCAGTTAAGTATTTATCTACTTCTTTTCTAATTCTAGAAAGTTCATCATCAGTTAAATCCTTAGCCTTTTTATTTAAGTCAACTTTAGCATCTTTAAGAATTTTTTTAGATAACTTTCTTCCAATACCATAAATGTATGTAAGAGATATCTCAATTCTTTTATCGTTAGGTATATCTACACCTTTAATTCTTGCCATATTATTATTTCCTCCCTATTAACCTTGTTTTTGTTTGTGTTTTGGATTTTCACAAATAACCATTACTTTACCTTTTCTTTTAATAATTTTACATTTGTCGCATATTTTCTTTACGGATGCTCTTACTTTCATTATTCATCCCTCCTATTTCTTATTATATACAATACGCCCTTGTGTTAGATCGTATGGTGACATAGCTAAAACCACAGTATCACCTGGTAAGATACGTATGTTGTTCATGCGCATTTTACCAGAAACATGGGCAACTACTATGTGGCCTCCATCAAGTTCAACTTTGAATTTTCCTTGTGGTAAATTATCAAGTACTTTTCCTTCTACTTCGATTAACTCTTCTCTACTCACATTTATCATCTCCTGTTAGTATTTCATAACCATCGTCAGTAACAATAATTGTATGTTCAAAATGAGCTGATGGTTTATTATCACCTGTAACTATTGTCCAATCATCATCAAGTAAGTATACTTTAGCAGTACCTAAATTAAGCATAGGTTCTACGGCAATAGTCATTCCTTTTTTTAAAATTATTCCAGTACCAGCTTTTCCATAGTTAGGTACTTCTGGATCCTCATGTAAATGTGATCCAATGCCATGACCTACTAGTTCTTTGACAACTCCTAGTTTATGTTTTTTAGCATATTCTTCGATAGCATTAGATACATCTCCAAGATGAATTCCATCTTTTACTTTGCTTAATCCTTCATATAAAGCCTTCTCAGTATGAGTAAGTAAGTATTCTTTCTCTTTCGATACAGTTCCTACTCTATAACTCCAAGCAGAATCTCCGTGATATCCTTTGTAGCAGGCACATATATCTAAAGTTACAATATCACCATTTTTAAGTCTTCTTTTTCCCGGTATACCATGTACTACTTCTTCATTAACTGAAATACATATACTCGCAGGATAACCTTCATATCCTAAACATGATGGAGTAGCATCTCTACTTATAATATAGTCATGAGCTAGTCTATCTAACTCACCAGTAGTAATACCAGGTTTAATATAAGGTTTTAAATACTGATGAGTATCATAAACTATTCTTCCTGCCACTCTCATTAAGGATAATTCATAATCACTTTTAATAGTTATCATTTAATTACCTTCTCTACTTCTTCAAAAACTTCATCTGAACTTTTATCAGTAACATTAATTTTAACTAAATTATTCTTCTTCTCATAATAGTTCACTAGAGGGAAAGTTTCATTCATATAAGTATTAAATCTATTTATAAATGTTTCCTCATTATCATCACTTCTAGATTTCAAAGGACTACCACAGCTATCACATATTCCTTCTTTGACAGGAGATAATTCCTTATTAGCTAAGTTATAAGATAACCCACACTTAGAACATACTAATCTAGATAATGCTCTTTGCATAGCAACATCTTTATCTATATCTAAAAGTATTACCTTTCCTAAGTCAAAGTTTAATTCCTCAAGCAATTTATCATAGACAATTGCTTGATTAACATTTCTAGGATAGCCATCTAAAATATATCCTTTTTTACAATCTTTACTTGATAATCTCTTTTTTAATAATTTAGTTATTACTTCATCTGAAACAAATTCTCCTCTAGCCATAGCATCTTTTATTTCAAGACCAAGCTTAGTTGAATTCTTTATTTCATCTCTTAAAAGATCGCCAGTTGATATATGAGGAATATTATATTTGTCACAGATTCTTGCAGATACTGTTCCTTTACCAGCAGCTGGTGGGGCAATAAATATAATATTCTTCATTATCTAGCACCTTTATAATTTCTATTAATCAAACTACTTTCTAATTGTTTACAAGTTTCAATAGCAACTCCTACAACGATAAGTACTCCAGTACCACCAATACTAACTGATGATGGAAGTCCAGTAGATATAAAACTACTGAATACTATTGGAAGCCCTGCTATTACAGCAATAAATGTTGAACCTAAGAAAGTAATTCTATAAAGTATTTTCTTAATATACTTCTCAGTTTCTACTCCAGGTCTAATACCAGGAATGTATCCACCACTCTTATTTAAGTTCTTAGCAAGTTCTTTTGGATTAATTTGCATATTAGTATAGAAATAACCAAATACAAATATTAATATTATATAAAGTACAAATCCTGTTGGAGTAGTATAATTTATATAATTAGTTACAAACTTAGTAAATCCAGAATCACTACCTAAGATACCGCCAATAAAAGTAGGTATTGATAATATTACTGATGCAAAGATTACAGGCATTACACCAGCAGAATTTAATTTAAATGGAATATAACTTTGTTTTTGACCATAAGCAGAAGTTGTTCTATTAGAATATTGTATTGGTATTCTTCTTTCCGAAGATTCCTCAAATATAACTCCTACTACTATTAATAGATATACAAGCGCAAATATTATAAATCCCACTATTCCCATAGCTAATGAGCCAGTATGATTTAATATTAATGTCTTAAATGTATCAATAAACATCTTTGGTACTGTAGATATAATACCAGCCATAATAATTAATGATATACCATTACCCATACCCTTTTGAGTTATTTGGTCACCAAGCCATAATAGGAATGCTGTACCACCAGTTAGTATTAAGGCTATCTTTAAGTATTCTACTGTACCAGCACCTTTTACAAAAGTAAATGCCATAGCAAATCCTTGTAAAAAGGCAAGTACAATACCAATGTATCTATTAATTTGATTTATCTTTTGTCTTCCTTGTTCACCACTATCTTTAAGTTCAGTGAAGTAAGGAATAATATCCATTTGTAATATTCCAGTAATGATACTAGCGGAAATATAAGGCATAACACCTAGAGCAAATATTGAAAAATTCTTAAGTGCTCCTCCACCAATAGCATTAATTAATTCCCATAATCCTAAATTAGATATTGCACCCTCAGTACCTGGAACAGGAATTGTTGTTCCGACAGCGAATATTAGTAGTCCAAATAAGGTAAAACCAATTCTTTTCCTAATATCTTTATTTTTAGGACTAAAGATTAATTTTAGATTTTTAAACATCTAAATCA
>CAKOQV010000030.1 GCA_934101345.1 uncultured Bacilli bacterium | reverse complement strand
TTCAAATCAAAAGTGACATCAAACTTTCGATTGAAAAACCATAGTAAGAAAATAATTATAGCAATTAATATAATACCAGATATAATAGCAATAATTTTTTTCTTATTTTTGTCAATTTTAGACATACATTATTCCTCCTTTAATTTATTATACTATAATAATTATAAAAATCCAAATATATTTTATATTTTTTTAAAAATATATAATACTTAAAAAACAAGTTTACTCATTTTTTTAATTGATTCTAAATAAATCTCTAGTATATACTTTATATTTTACATCTTCTAGTTCCTCATCAAAACAATTTGCTATGACTACATCAGAAGTATTTTAAATGTAGATAAGTTATTTTCTACTTTGTATCCGTCAACATTTTCTACTTGTTTTTTATATTCAGGTAAGCAATTATATAAATCAGTAAATATTGGATACTATTCTGTATTGAAAGTTTGCAATATATTTATTGAAGTGTTTTTATGACATGAATCCTATTTTCTAAACATAAGAAATGAGGTTTTTATATTACTAAATAAGTTATGAAGATAAAATAAATATTTATACTAGGACAAAAAATGGAGAGTTACCACAAAAAATTAAAAATATAAAAATCATAAAAAAGAAGAAATAATTAATAGAGTTTTATTTGGTTGCAAATCTATTTTATCAGTTTCTGCGGATGAAGGACTATTAAGCACTAGAACATTAAATGATTGAATTAAATAATATAAAAAATGGGTTATAATATATTTGAACGAAAGAAAGGTCGTCAGACTATGCCAAAAGTAACAAAAGAAAACAAAAATGAAACTAATAAAGAAAAATTAAAAGAAGCTATTTAGCTTCTACTATTAACTTAATTGCAGTACGCTCTTCTCCATCGATATTAATATCAATAAAAGCCGGTGTACATACTAAATTCATACCTGATGGAGCTACAAATCCTCTTGCTATAGCAACTCCTTTTATTGCCTGATTAAGAGCTCCTGCTCCTATTGCTTGAACCTCAACCATTCCCTTTTCTCGAAAAACATTTGCCAGTGCACCTGCTACCGAATTAGGATTAGACTTTGATGAAACTTTAATTGTTTCCATATTTGTTTTATCATTCCTTTCTTCTACAATAAAACATATGCTTATAGAAAAATAATAATACAAAAAGTGGTTATATTTTACCACTATTTTTTCTTTTATATAAAATATATGTAATAATCGTTAATAAAGCAAACACTATGAGACCAACTATCTGAAATGTGCTAAACATTTTAGCCTTTACAGGTTCTTCATATTTTTCTTCTTTAGAAATAGTAAGCAATATATCTACATCATTAGAATTATCAATTGTCCATACATATTTATTAGCATTGATTTTATCTGCATTATTATCTACAACTTCATAGTTACTTGTTACATTGATATTAATCTTATCAGAATATAAACAATAAAATTTTCCACTTAATTCTATATAATAATACTTATCAGTTTCCGATATAATATGATTTTCAAAGCAGCTATTAATAATTCTAGATTTATCAAAATTATTATTATATGTATAACTATAATTATAATTTAATTTATCTTCTAATTCAGAAATATCTTTTTTATACAAGTCATCACCAACAACTAATGCTGGAACATCACTATTTATAAGTGTATAAAATAAATTAGGACTAGTATCCTCATCATTCAGTTGATATTCACTTTTATTTACACTACCTGATATTTTTTCATCAATTGAATTTTCATTAATTGTTAAGTCATAATTGATTGTACATCCAGTTAATAATAGCAAAACTACAAAAACTACAACTATTTTTATTTTAGGTACCACTACCATCACCTTCCTTTATTTATATATTAGATAAACTAATACCATGAACCATAAGCAATTATCCAATCAGTATTAATAGGATATTCTTTAGAGGACACTTTACCACCGCTATTGCCTTCTATTGTATAAACCTTATTATTCTTAACATCACTAACTATTCCGACATGATCAGAACATTGCATTTGTCCATCCCAATTACCAAAGTTCTTTCTACAATAACTAGCCCCACGTGAAGCAGGCCATTGGAACCAAACAACATCTCCTTTTTTTGGCGTATAATTATTACCATATGCATTTGATTTATTAAATTTAACTCCAGACCTACCGTTTCTAAATGCTGGCCATAACCCACTAGCAGCGGCATCATTTATTGTTCCAAAACTCTTTAAATAAGCATAAATTGTCTTACCATTATCCATTGTTGTATTTTTTAATACCCATGTAGTAAAATAAGCACACCATGCTTCTCCAGCACCCGCGCCATATCTAGAACGATCTGTTTTACCAAGCTCACCAGTAGCCAAATTTATCATTCTATCAGCAGTCTCATTACTTCTTGTAGAAGATGCATTATTACTGCTATTATTTGTATTACCATTAGTATTAGTGCCAGCATTTCTATTATCTTTTTCAATTTGCTCATCTGTTTCTAATAATTTATCATATTTTTCAAAACTATCAATACCTTTTTCAATATTCTTTACTGTATTAATACATAAATTATAATCATCACCCAGTTCAATCCCAGCACTACTTAATACTCCCATAATAGTATTAACAAGCCAAGGTGTAGCAAAAATAAAAATAGCATACATTATTCTTTTACCAACAAGTTTTGTACTTTTTATTTGAACATCATCACTATTAGCAACTACAGCTTTTCCAAAATCAATCATTAACATCAAAATTAATCCTATTGGTATAACTACCGCTAAAATTTCCCAAAATAAATATCCAAAATATAATACTCTAAGAATTGTAGGATGCTTACAAGCATCTAACAAAAAATACATAAAATCACCTTAAATTTAGTATAACTTAATATAAAACTTTTTTCAAGAAAAAAGAGAAACTTTTTTAATGTTTCTCAATGTGTATTAGTCCATCATATACTTCTTCTAAAGCTCTACCAATATTTTTTGCACTCTTATACTCTTTTATAGGTTTTTGATAGTAGCCAGTTCTAGTCATTTGTTTAGCTCTATCAGCGACAATATATACAAGAGCATATTTAGAATCTACTATATTTAATATTTTATCAATAGATGGATAAATCACACTATCACTCTCCCTTTCTATTATTAGAATACTACACTACAAAAAGAAATACAATACTATTGACATAAATTTGACAAAGTCAAAAATCTTAATTAATATTTACCTTTTCTAGTACAAAACCAACTTCATAATCATTAATATTTACTTTATCTTCAATATCATCTTTATCATAAACATTAATAGTCAAAGTCTCATCTTTAATCATATCTAAGTAATCTTTAATATTCTCTTTATATTCTTCTGATGCATCAATATACATATTAATTCTATCAGTAATATCAAAGTTCATAGTCTTTCTTAACTGTTGTACCTTAGATATAGTCTCTCTAGCAAGTCCTTCATTTTCTAACTCTTTAGTAATTGTAGTATTTAGTATAACAAAGTTATTACCATCTACCATTGCTTTAAAGCCATCTTTACTAGATATTCTAATATCTACCATATCTTTAGTAATATCATAAGTAATATTATCTATAGACATCTTAATACTTTCATTATTCTCTAGTTTATTAATATCTTCATTAGATAGTTCTAATAACTTATCAGAGAACTCTTTAATATTCTTACCAAATATCTTACCTACTTCCTTAAAATTAGGTTTAACCATAAAGTTCATATAAGTAGATAAATCATCAGTATAAACAACTTCTTTAACATTAAGTTCTTCTTTAATTAGACTAGTAAGTTCTCCTATAACATTCTCCTTCTTCTTATCAAGTAAAATCTCACTAATAGGTTGTCTTACCTTAATCTTAGATTCTTCACGAACATTTCTACCTATACTAATTAAATCTCTTACTAAGTCCATCTTTTCTTCAAGCTTTAAGTCAATTAACTCTTCCTTATATATTGGAAAATCACTTAAATGAACAGAAGTATTACCAGTCAAATTAGTATATATCTCTTCCGCAGTATAACTTGCTATTGGAGCTATTAACTTAGATAATCCAAGAAGTACTTCATAAGTAGTCATATATACACTCTTTTTTGAAGTAGTCATTAAATTGTCCCAGAATCTATCTCTATTTCTTCTAATATACCAGTTAGATAAATCAATTGAAGTAAAGTCAGTAATTAATTTAACTACTTTATTTAAATCATATTCATCATAAGCTTCAGTTACTTCTTTAATAAGTTTATTATACTTAGATAATAACCACTTATCAATGTCTTCTCTATCTTTATATTCCACTTTACAAGTATTAATATCAGTTATCTTATCAGCATTAGCATATATTGCAAAGAAATTATAACTATTACGAAGTGGATTAAAGAACTTAGAATGAACTTCTTTTAATCCTTCAACATCGAACTTTAAAGGAGTCCATACTGGTGAAGCATATAACATATACCATCTAACAGTATCTGCGCCATATTCTTCCATAATCTTAATAGGATCAATAATATTACCAGTAGACTTACTCATCTTCTTGCCGTTACTATCTAACATCATATCATTTACAACAACATTTTTAAAACTTGATTGACCAGATATAATTGTTGATATAACAAGTAATGTATAGAACCATCCTCTTGTTTGATCGACACCTTCGGCAATAAAGTTCGCTGGAAAATGTTTATGAAACCACTCTTTATTTTCAAATGGGTAATGACATTGAGCATAAGGCATAGAACCAGAATCAAACCAAACATCAATTACATCTTTTACTCTATGCATAGTTTTACCACAGTGTTGACATTTTATAGTAATATTATCTACATAAGGTCTATGTAAGTCAATGTCTTCATATTTTAACTTTTCATTTGCTCTTTCTATTAATTCTTCCCTTGAACCAATTACTTCAAATTCACCACACTCATCACATACCCAAAATGGTAATGGACATCCCCAATAACGATTTCTAGAAATACCCCAATCTACCATATTATTTAACCAATTTCCAAATCTCTTAGTTCCAACATAATCTGGATGCCATTTAATTTTATTATTTTCTTCAACTATTTTGTCTTTATATTCTGTTGTTTTTATATACCAAGCAGATTTAGCATAATAAATAAGTGGTGATTTACATCTCCAGCAATGTGGATATTTGTGTGTTATCTTTATCTTTTTAAATAATTTATCTTGTTCCTTTAAATATTTGATAATTTCTATTTCCAATTTAGGATCAGTTACTAATCTACCCTCCCAAGGTCCTATAGTATATTTTCCTGCTAAATTAACATTTTGAGTCCAGCCTATTTTATTTTCTTTACATACTCTATTATCATCATCACCATAGGCAGGAGCAATATGTACAATACCAGTACCATCTTCATCAGTTACATAAGCGTCTGCGACTACTTCAAATGATTTGCCATCAGTTACTTTTGCAAATGGCATTAATTGTTCATACTTAGTACCTACTAAATCAGTACCTTTGTATGTTTCAAGTATTTCAAAGTCGTCTCCTAGAACTTTGTTAGCAAGACTTTTAGCTACGATAAATTTATATCCTTTGGAAGATACTTTAATATACTCTAAATCTGGATTAACACAAGCAGCTACATTATCCATAAGGGTCCAAGGAGTAGTAGTCCATACCAACATATACTCATCTTTATCCACTAATTTAAATGGAACTATAACAGTATTAACACTATCTTCTTGATATCCTTGTTCTACCTCAAACTTAGCAAGTTCAGTACCACATCTAGGACAATATGGTAATATTTTATTACTATTATATATTAATCCTTTTTTATGCATTTCTTTTAACAAATACCATTCAGTTTCGTGGTAATCATTTGTACAAGTAATATAAGGATGCTTACTATCAATAAATTGACCCATCATATCAGTTATTCTATTTACTTCATCAATATTTATGGCCGTATTCTTTTTACATTCTTCAATAAATTTATCTATACCCATTTTTTCTATATCTTTTTTACCATTAATTCCTAATTTCTTTTCAACATTATATTCAATAGGTAATCCATTGCAGTCAAGTCCTATTTTTCTATCAACCTTATGTCCCTTCATTGTTTGATATTTACAAAATGAATCTTTGATTGTTTTAGAAAATACGTGATGAATACCAGGTTTAGCATTAGCATATATTGGTCCATCATAAAATACCCAAGTTTCATTATCTTTTCTATTTTTGATAGTCTTTTCTAAAATATCTTCTTCTTTCCATCTAGCAAGTATCTTACTTTCAACTTCACTTATCTTTCCTTTTTCCAATTCTTTAAATTCCATAATTCCTCCTTCTAAAGAAAAAACACCACCAGCACAAGGACGAAATACTTCGCGGTACCACCTTGTTTCACTGATAGTGCACTCATATTTTGATAACGGGTTATTCCCGGTTACTTCTAACTATTCAAAGTAACACATCAAGAGTGATCTATATATTAAGCATCTTATTAGTTTCCACCAACCACTAACTCTCTATAAATATCTTAATATATCGTCTCTTTCTTTTGTT
This sequence comes from uncultured Bacilli bacterium, assembly GCA_934101345.1. Lineage (GTDB taxonomy): Bacteria > Bacillota_I > Bacilli_A > RF39 > UBA660 > CAG-302. Next base: position 7,942 of record CAKOQV010000030.1, on the reverse strand, counting down.
TTTATACATTAATTATATTCAAAATATTATCTGTTGTCAATCTCTTTTTTGACTTTTTCTTTTTTTAATATCTTTAATAATTTCATATTAAGCACATCTCTTTTAATATCATCATCAGTATCTAAATTCATCACTTTATTTATATTTGAAGAAATATACATATTTAAATACTCTTTATAGAAGAGGTAACAAATCAAATCATCAAAGTTATCACTAATACATTTTAATTTCTCGATCTTACAATATCTTGCAAATGCAGATTTTTTTATACTAGAAATATTAATATTTTCAGTATTAGGTAATTTCAGTCTAGTACTATACTCTTCTGGTAATTTATCTTCATTTAAATAATATTCTATTCTTTTAGTATTATATAAAGCTTTTATAAATGTATCTACATCTATATCTTTAGTTTTACATTTATTAATTACACTTTGATAAACATAATCCAAATTTTTTCTTTCCTCACTATTTAAGAAATCGTAGAAGACAATGTTTTCAGCAAAATCCTCATAATTACTATTCGTCAAAGAAAATATCATCTTTAAATAATAATAAATATTAATTCTCTCTAGTGTTTTTTCTTCTGTAATATATTCAGTATTAGCAAAGTCACATTCAAATAAAGCTAATTCATTTATAGACATATTAATAATATGTATCAGTTCCGTTTTAGCAGTCTTTTCCGCAATTTCAATTGGTAAAAGAAAATAATTATATCTATCTAGTTTATCACTAGTACTACTTCTCTTACTATCCCATGTTGGATCTAAAATATATACCCCATTAATATTATATTTATCATCATTTAAATAAACTATTCCTCGGCAATGTTTACCATCTTTTGCTTGACAAAATATAGGTTTAGCATTAATATCTAAATTTTTTAATATAGCATTAATAAGAGCAATATACCCAACACAAACTATATAATCGGAATTTAATACATTATCTAAAGTTCTAGAAATCAAATAATTTTCATTAATTTCTTTATGATAAAAGTTATTTTTTACAATATCATATACCATTATTAATCTTTCTAATGGTGATAAATTATATTGTTTTATTTTCATAGTAATATAATTTATCTGACAAGAAGTATCATACAAAGTATTAATATCAATATCATTGCCATACTCTTGATAGTGAACTAGTATATTATTATTAGATATTTTACTCAAATCATATCCATCTAGTATTTTTTGATATTTTTCAAGTGAAATTGAAGTACCATCTATTACAATTGGAACATTTATTTTCTCACACAAAGATAATGCCTCAAGTAAATTATCACTATTACAGATAAAATGTATTTCGTTGCAGAAATCAATATTTTTAATTAAATCCAAAGTTCTTTTTGCATAGTTAATAGAATGTATTGCTAAAGAAAAGAAAGTAATATCATTCTTATTTAACATTTCAATTATTTCATTATAACCATAATTATTAATTACTGCATCATACATATCATTTAATAATTTAATATTACCATGAGAAAAAGTAGACATACTATTAAATATTATTTCTTTTATTCCATCTTTACTAAACAAATCACTAAACCTGTTCAAATAGACTTCTGTAACATCTCCTATTTTTTTCACTTTACTTTTATCGACATTATCATACAACTTAAAAGTCATTACATATTCCCCCAGCCAATTGCTATTATGATAGCAGATAAATTTAAAAAAGTCAAACCAAAAGACAAACACAAATAAATTGTGTTTGTCATATTAAATATAATTTAAATTATCTATTTCTAGTTAATTTTTTAACAGAATCAACATTATAATATCCTTCATAATCATTAGTATAAATTAAATCACTACGAACTACCAAAACAGCTGTTTGCTTAGCTCCCTTTGCAACTAATTCGTCTATTTTTTCATTTGCTTTTATATCATATTTATATATTGTATATAAATTACCATCAAGTTCATAAGTAACACCTACAATTTCCCTTTCATAAGAACTGTCGTAAAGTGGTTTATATGAATTTGTACCACTAGTGGCATCATAAGAGTTAGTATAAATACTAGAATTATTTTCAAAGCAAATATTATCACCAATAGTATAGTCAGATGTTATATTAGTATTTTCAGAAATAATTTCATTGTTACCTCTATTATCATTATTATTAATTTCATTCTTAGATTCATCAATAATAATATCTTCATTATAGTTATTATTTTCTATTTCCTGAACAATAGAAGTTCTTTTTGAATCATTCTTCATATCATTCTTTTTACTATTATTTTTAGGTAAAAAGCAGCAAATAGTAGTAAAGGCCGCTAATGTAAATGCCACAAATCTATTTCTTAGTTTCTTTTTAGTTTGTCTATCTTTAATATTGCCAACACTACTACTATTCTTTTTATTTATATTTTTGACTTTAGATTTAATACTTTTATATGTTTTTGTTACTTTTTCTTTAATTTTTCTGACTGAACTAATTAAAATTAATGAATTGATTCCTTTTTTAATTTTCTCTTTAATACTACCTTTTTTCTTTTTATTAGATTTACCAGTTATTGTATTATTATTTACTAAATCTTCAGTAAATGTACTATTCATAGTAAGATTAGGATAAATAATATTATCAGTAGTATTACTACTAGTACCATTAGATATAAACTGAGTATATGTATTAACATAAGCATCAGAATTATCTCCACAAAGTGAATATCCTACATAATTTTTGTTATTTTTTTCATACTTTGATTTAGCTTCATATAGAGAATTATAATAATTACATATTAACTCATAATCATCATATCTACTATGAGGAATAAAATGCTTTTCACCTCTAAATTCAACTTCATCAATTTGTTCATTAGAATATTTTTCTTTTTTATATAGATTGAAAAAGTCTCTTAATCCAACATCAGCTTTTTTAATAGCAGTATTTAATTCTTCATAAGACATTTCACGTACTAACTTGGTATTTTTATTTGAATCACCAATAGAAGTACTATTACTTTCATCTAAAGTTATACTCTCAAGTTCTCTTTTTCTTCTTTCAAGAGTTTTTAAATATTTATATAATGTTTTATATTCGCCTAACTTTACATATGGTAAAGTAAAAGAAGTATTAACATCATAATTAATCACTACTGTTTTAGCATTCTTAAATTCATCTTCTTTATATAAATTTACTAATTTATATAATTTTCCTTTAATATATTTAATTTTCTTATCAAGTTCTTCTACATTCATTTCATTAATACTTTTATCAGTAACATTTTTATTCATAACTTCTACTTCAACAGTAGGTTTTTCTACTGTTTTTGTAACTTTTAAATATTTTTCAAGTGCTCTTTCCCTTTCACATAAATCTCTAAATATTCCTGCCATTTTCTTAGGAACAGCAACCTTCTTACCATTATAATATTCATAAACTTTATTAGAGTCATCACTATCAAATATTATCTTCATTTTCAATTTAACAACTTCAAGTTTTTATTTTTTAGATAAAAGACCGTATTTATTTGAATTAACATCAATATTATTTAAATTCATAATCAAAATCCCCCTTTGAATGTCACATATTTTAGCACATTTGTTTGCTTTTGTCAAGGACTATTATTTTTTACACAAACTATATAGTATTTTTACTTCTTTTATAGTAAGTGGTCTATACTCTCCTGGCATAAGGCCTTTTAAATTTAAGTTAGCATATTTTTCTCTTCTTAACTTAATAACTTTATTGCCAACCGATTCAAGCATCTTCTTAATCTGATGATTTTTACCTTCATGGATAGTTATTTCTACTACTGAAGTATCTTTCTTTTTATCATAACTTTTTAGTCTTACTCTTGCTTTCTTAGTCTTAACTCCGTCAATAATAACACCATTTCTTAATTTTTGAAGACTAGGTATAGTAATCATTCCTTCTACCTTAGCAATATAAGTTTTATCTACTAGAGAGTCTGGTCTCATAAGTAAATTAGCAAGTTCTCCATCATTTGTAAGTATAAGTATACCTGTAGTATCATAGTCTAATCTGCCTACTGGATATATTCTAGTAGTAGTATCAATTAAATCTACTACTGTTGTTCTACCCTTTTCATCACTAGTAGTAGTAACAACTCCTTTAGGTTTATTAAGTAAATAATATTCATAATTTTTATTAGTATCTAAAATATTTCCTTCTACTATAATAATATCTCCTGGTTTAACAGTAGTACCAAGTTTAGTAACTACTTCACCATTTACTTCAACTAAACCCTTAGTAATAAGTTCTTCGGCTTTTCTTCTTGAGCAATAACCAAGACCCGCTATTTTCTTTTGTAATCTTTCCATTTTATCACCACATTTCTCTCACAAAATACTTATACATTATCTCATAAATATATCTATTTTGCAACTTTTTTATTTTTTTACATAAAATATATTGAATAAATATATTTATTTTGCTATAATTAATATGTTCTATGGACCCATAGCCAAGCTGGTTAAGGCAAGGGACTGCAACTCCCTGATCGTTGGTTCGAATCTGACTGGGTCCTCCATAAAAAAGTTAAACTAACCTTTTTGGTTAGTTTTTTTATATCATTGGCACACCTAGTCTTAACAAGTTAAGTCTTGCTGTGTTGTTTTAAGTCATAGTCTTAAAACAAAGTCCATCATATATAAGCCATAACTAAATACCTAACTAATAACAAATATTATTATTATTTTCTTTATATTCTTTTATTATCTTTTTATTATTAAGAAGTCTTTCATTATTTGGTTCCATATCTATAGCCTTATCTATGTAATATAATGATTTATCTATTTCATTTAAATTAAACATACAAATAGAAAGCATATCATAAATAGTATTATCCCAACTAAATATTTCATTAATATAAGTTTTTTCGTGACTATCAATATTTAAAGCCTTTTCTAGATATTTAGAAGCTTCTTTATAACTATCTAATTCATACTCTAAAATACCTCTTTCTACATAAGGATCTCTTAAATATGGTGCTTCATTTATTGCTTTATCATACCACATCCTAGCCTCTTCTATTCTTCCTAAGTTCTTATATGATCTAGCAATAAATCTCATTGAAGCACATCTTTCATCCTTCCAAGTAGCAGTCTTTAAGTTTAAATGTCTAATTAATGTATCTATGCATTCATTCCATTTACCATAATACATATATTCTCTACCTAAATAATGCATATTTCTATCGTCATTAGGATCTTCCTTTACAGATAATTCTAGTAATGGTAAGTAACTACTCCTAGACTTAGATTTATCTGGATAATGATTTAGTACTATATTATCAATAGTAATAATATTTTCTTTATCTCCTAGAAAGGTAAGTACTTCGTGTACTGGATGTGTCCATTTATAATTTTTTCTTTGGTGAATCTTATCAGTATAAAAATTAACTAAAGGTCTATTGTTATCATCTAAACTCCAATTATAATTATATCTTGCTCTACTAGCGGATCCTACCCAGCTATCCTCAAGATACTTTCTCCACCCTTTTTCAAATACTTCATCTAAGTCTGTACATACACAAATATCATAATCATCTGGAACTAAATCTAATGATTTATTTCTTGCAACATCAAATCTCCATGGTTCTATTTTAGCAGCCTCTACATTTATTCCAAATTCTTTTAATAATTTAACTGTATTATCTGTAGAACCGGTATCTAATACATATATAGCATCAGCTTCCTTCATAGATTCATACCATCTTTTAACAAACTTTTCCTCGTTCTTACATATTGCATATACACATACTTTATATTTATTCACACTAAGCACCTTGCTTTCCCAAATAATCAATTACCAAAGTTACTAATGAATTACTAAAATATGATTTTGATGAAAGATTAGTTAAATCTGGAGTTTGTAAAAATATTTTATATTTACCTAAATTAGATAGTTCATATGTAACTGCAGTATCTACTACCGCTATTATGCCACAAGCCGATAATTCTACTGGTTCAGCATTATACACCCACTGTCCTACTCCCAAATAAACATTATCAGTATTTGTTTCTTTAAAACCTACTGATACTATATCCTTAGTTGGATCAAATTCAACATCATTTACTGATGGATATGCACTAACAGTAAAAAATATTTTATAATATCCAGCTACATTAAATTTAATTAAACCTTCTTTTTCATCTAATTCAAGTAAATTACTAACATCAAGTTCCAATCTACTTATTGGTAATCTTGCCTCAGGCTCTACTGGTACACCAGCATCTGATTTATCAGCATTAAAAGTTACTAAGTATGCTGACCTAAATAATGTAGGTCCAGTAGGTCCTATTGGACCCTTTGGTATAACAAAATCAAGAATATGTGTATTATCAACTTTGTTATCAATAACTTTAGCCTCAGTTCCAGCTTCACCAGTTGTAGTGCTTCTTACAAAAATAGTATCTCCAATACCATCATTTCCTTTTTGACCCTGTGGTATTACAAAATCCAAAATGACATTCTTATCAGTACCGCTATTAGTCACACTAGCACTATCTCCAGGATCACCAGTAACAGTAGTGCCCACAGTAACAGTCGCAGGTCCCTGAGGCCCTATTGGTCCCTGAGGGCCTGTTGGTCCAACAATAACTGGAGTACATAAACACCTTTTTTTCAAACATTCCATATCATTAGTAATCTTTTTATAAGAATTAATCATAATATTCCTCCTCATAATAACTTATGATAATATTATTTTACTAATTATAATAATAGTTTATTAATTTACTTCTACATAAAAATAATATAAATATAATTTTAGTAAAGAAAGAAGGGATATTATAAAAAAAATCAAAACATATATAATTATATTTCTAACAGTATTATTAATACTTTTAATAAGTTCCTTTATTTGTTATTTAATATATAGTAATACTAATAAAGAGAAGCCAAGTAGTTATCCAGAAATTAAATTATCAGGAAATAGCATTATTAATATAAATGTTGGTAATAAATATACTGAGCTAGGATATACTGCTTATGATAGTAAAGATAAAGATATAACAAATAAAGTAGAAGTTAAAAATAATGTTAATGAAAGCATACCAGGAATTTATGAAATAATATATAAAGTAACTAATTCTAAAGGAAATAGTATTGAAGTAAAAAGATTTGTTAAAGTTAAATTAACAAAAGATTTTACTTATAAGGAAGAATACAATAATATAGATAATAAGACCATAGGATGGGGAACAAATAATAAAAAAGATGGTAATAGACCGAATACTGATATTACTAATGAAGAACTAAAAAAGTATAATGCCTATGCTATGGGTCCTGATAAAAAAGTAATATATTTAACATTTGATGAAGGTACCATGTCATCATACTTACCTCAAATAGTAGAAGTATTAAATAAAAATAATGTTAAAGGAACATTCTTTCTATGTAAAAACTATATTAAAAATAATAAGGAACTAATAAATAAAATTTTAGATAGTGGTCATTCTATAGGTAATCATACTGCCTCTCATCTTTCTATGCCTAGCCTAGCTACCAAAGAAAGCTTTTCTAAATATTTAGAAGAAATAATCTCAGTAGAAGACACTTTTAAAGAAGTTACTGGTAGAGAAATGGATAAAATATATAGAGAACCACGAGGAGAATTCTCCAAACGTAGCTTAAGTATAATGAAGGATTTAGGTTATAGTACTTACTTTTGGAGTTCAGCATATAAAGATTGGGATGATAAACTAACTAAAGAAGAAGCATTATCATCAATGATAGAAAGAGTTCATAATGGAGCCATATTCTTACTTCATCCTACAAGTAAGGGAAATTACTTAGCACTTGAAGAGTTTATTAAAATTATGAAAGATAAAGGTTATACCTTTGACTTAGTAAAAAACATTGAACAAAGAGGCAAATAAATTTGCTTTACATCACTTCACAGTGATGTGATTTCTGTTTCATAGACTCTGTAACCAGACTTCTCCGCAGACTTAAAAT
>CAKOQV010000029.1 GCA_934101345.1 uncultured Bacilli bacterium | reverse complement strand
ATAACATAAAATTATAATAATAAGAGTACTTCGTTACATATCGGCGAAACCGCGATTTTATATATTTGATTTATAAATCAAATATATAAAATCATAAATAAGTAATAAAGATATGAGAAAGGAAAAATCAATCTAAAGAATTAATAATTCCTTAAGATTGATTATACGTGAATTATGAAAGAAAATTATAGTATTATGTGTGAAGATATTTTGAATAATTTAAATGGTAAAAAGAAGTTACTACTTCATAGCTGCTGCGGTCCATGTAGTAGTTATGTTATTAGTTATCTTACTAATTACTTTGATATTACTATTTTATATTATAATCCTAATATATATCCTTATGATGAATATTTAAAAAGGAAAGAAGAACAAATTAAACTTATTAAGGAAATTGATAAAATTAATAATGTTGATATATTAGATTGTGATTATGATAATGATAATTATGAAGAATTAATCAAAGGACTAGAAAAAGAACCTGAAAGAGGTAAAAGATGTTACGTATGTTATAAGATGAGAATGGAAAAAACTGCTAGTACAGCTAAAGATATTAATTATGATTATTTTTGTACTACTTTATCTGTTAGTCCTTATAAGAATGCTCTTTGGATTAATGAAATTGGTAAGGAACTAGAAAATAAATATAAAGTTAAATGGTTATATTCTGATTTTAAGAAAAAAGATGGATATAAAGAATCCATCTTGTTATCACAAAAATATAATCTATATAGACAAAATTACTGTGGATGTATATATTCTAAACCACAGTAATTTTTTTATTTCATATTTTTTATTAAGAAGTATGTTATTACTACTACTGCTACTGCTAATACTAGGCATACTGTACCTAGAATAATATATTTTGTATTAGCATTACCAGCACTATGTCTTCTTGCTACATTAGGCTGAAGATTCAATCCTGCACTATTTAGGCTAGGATCAGAAACAACTGCTAATCTTTCTGCTTGAGGATTAGGAATGTTTTCTTCTTGACTTGGAATATTATTTATAAATGTTGGAATGTTTTCTTCTTTATTCTCTATTGGTATATTTACTTCTGATACTGGTATTTGCACTTCAGGTTTAACTTCTACTTGCGGTATTGGTGCTCCTTGCATTTCTACATTTAAAGTTGGATTTATGTTATTTAATTCATTATTATTAGAAACTAGATCTGGTGTTGGAATTGACCATGTTGGAACTACTGGTTCTTCAACTTTTTTAACTAAGTTTGTTTTAAAAAAACTTATTGCTTCTTCTACTAGTAATTTACTTGTAATTGCTATTGAACAATTATTGTAATAATTCTGTTCAGCAAGTGCTGGTAATTCACTAGATAATTCTATTTTATTTTCACTTACTAATCTTTCAATTAGTGATTTTGCATCTATACCTTTCTTAGCTTCATTTGGGATTAATATAACAATGTTATATACAATTCCATTTAATTTATTTTTTTCTTCTAATGTAATATCATCTATAAAATACTTACCTTCTGAATTTAATGTTAATCTTGACACAAATATTTGTTTATTACTTTCATTTTCATCAGTACAATAAATTAAATAATCTTTATTTTCATGATTAAATTTAACTATTATTTCAGCTTCTTTTTTTATTCCATTAGCATTAATTATAAATTTGTTATTCATAATATTTCCTCCATATAAATTTCTTCTATTCTGCTGTAAGTATACCATATTTTTATAATAGTTACAAGTAATTAAGTAAAAATATTTTTTCTTTTTGTAAATTTTAGTCAACCTATTACCACTTATATGGAATTTAAAATAAGATTTAAAATTAAAAAGAAAAAGAAGATTATCTTCTTCTAGTCTTTGTCTTTGGTTTACTTGATACTTCTTCTTTTGAAAATGTATCAAAATTAAATTGTTCTTGTCTTTCAGTATTTTCAACAATTTGCTTTAATTCATCATAGTTATAGCTATAGTCTATATCATTAATAGTTATTATTTCTTCTTTTGTATTAGAATTGGCAAGTACATTAGTATTAGTTATACCTCTATTAATTACTTCTTGGTTATTAACAAAATATCTATTTTTTTGAATATCTTTTAGTATACTATTATTTTTTGCTAATTTTATAAGCATAGGCATATTTAATGTTGTTGCTGCTCCTATGGCAAAAGCAATTGCTTTGATAGTTGGTATGTTTTTTATACTAAGCACACCTACAATAGAAGCTATAGTAACTACACATATTAATAATATATTTGCAGTATTTGAATTTACTAATTTTTTTTCTTTTCCTTTACTGCTTACTACTTGTTCTATCATCTTTCCTTCTATTTTGTTTTCATTGTTTTCTGTATTAGGAACTGTATAACTACTTCCATCAGCAAAATTAGCAGTTATGGTTTCTTCTTCTTTACTATAATTTAAAACAAAGCTTTTTCTTTCTTCATCATTTAACGAATAATCTTTCATTATTAAACTCCTTTCACTAAGCGCAATATATTATAAATTAAAAAAGTAGAAAAGTCAAATTTCTACCTTAATTTATTTATTAACCATAAATGATTCTAAAATAATATTATTATTAATATCTTTTGTATAGACTAGTGTTCCTTTATCATTTTCTTTTCCTATTAATGTTGCTGCTCTAGTGCTATATGTTATTGTAATATTGGCTACATATTTATTGTCTTTATATTCTATATTATCTGAGGTAATCATTGGTACATATACTCCATTACTACCTGATTTTCTATTTTGATAATAAACATATTCTGTGTCATATGATGTATCACCTTTATATTGTTTACTTATATCAAAATCTTTATTGAAAAACTTTTTATAATATTTATTGAATGTATTATAATCCAAATAGGCTAATATAAAATCATCACTAGGATTGGCATCCTTTACTTCACTTTTATCAAAACCATTTAATAAAATAAACTTATCGTTTTCGTTTTTAGTAGATAATATATATTCCATTGTAAATAATTGTTTATTATAATCTTCCTCTAGTAGGTTTTTATTATATTCAATACTATATTTTGTACCATCTTCATTTTGATTATCAATACCATTTGTAATTATTAACCATCCTAATGAACTTCCTATTTCTGATAATTTATTATTTACTTGTTTTAATTCTTCATCTTTATTAAATTTAATTTCTTCTTGTTTATAGAATTTGTTATATATTATATAACCTGCTATTGAAAAGCATATAATTCCCATAATAAAACATATTATATTTATTTTTTTCATATTCTCACCATTCCTAGTATAAATATACCATAAAATTATTAAAAAAAGAAGTTAATTTGATTAACTTCTGATTTTTTTAATTTTCTTGTTTTTTATTTTTGAAGTAATATATTGAATAGCCTAATGCACATATACCTATTATCCAAACAAATTGTATTAAGGCATCTCCGGTTTTACTGTTTTTATCAATTTCATCGTTTGTTTTATCTGAGTTATTGCCATTTCCACCATTTGCTTTATCTGAGTTATTGTTATTTACTTTATTGGAATTATTATTTGTTGAATCATTTTCATCAGGCTTTTCACCATTGTCTTGCTTGCCATCACCGATTCTTTCGTCGTATGTTGCATCATAGCTATCAAATAAAATTGATTGCCATTTTATTGTACATGAAGATGCATCTTTCCAGTCAGAATTGTTTTGACATGGAGAAGCAATAAAGCAAGTATTATCTGACATCCAACTATCGCTTTTGCCATAGCCTGCGTATTCTTGATTATTTTGTCCACATACAGTTCCATCTATTCCTTGATGAATATGGAATGCTCCATCATGAACTCCTTTTTTATAATTCCAGCAGTACCTTGAATTTTCAGGATAAGTTATTGTAGTATAATTATATGTTTTATCGGCATTACTACACTCATTAGGATTATCTGCTTTTAGCACTTTATAACATGATTTTGTTGAATAATCAAATATGTCATCGTTATTACAAGTATAATTATCATAATCATTTACTTCCTCATAAGTTGCTGATAAGGTTATGTTTGAAGAAATGGTAGAATTAAAATCGAAAGGTTTTCCATCCAACTCCCAACCAATAAATTTACTTCGTTCTTTAATTGGATTTGTCGTAGGACTACCAACACTTTTATTGTCAGGAACAATTTGAGCCCTGCTTGTTGTTGTTCCATCAATCCATTTTCCACCATTTAAGTGATAAGTTATTGTATAATAATTAATTATAATTGGCTCAACATCTTCTTCTGTATCTGGATTTGATGTTGTTACATCGTTGTAGCCGGCGCCTGTTGAAGAAAAGCAAGCATATAATATTGTATTTCTATTAACAGAATATGTACCTTTATTTCCATTTATACAACCGCTTGTCCCCCAACCATTAAAAGTATATCCTTCCTTTTTTGCTGAAACATATGATAAGTTTACAGTGCATGTATCTGATCCTTCTTTTGTAGTACATGTTGTTGTTGGTTTACCATTTGGTGTACTCACACTGCCACCACTACCATTTAATGTTACAGTATATGTTTTTGTTGTGCCTGAACAACCACCACATTTTGATAAAGAGGCTGATGAGCATCTGTTTGAATTTGGATTTGATGAAGCACATTGGAAACTAACTCTACCTCCACCTCGATCACATGCCCAACATGTTTGGGCTGCATATGTATCATTGATGTTGCTAAATATTGTTATTGAAATAAAGCCAAATAAAAATATACATGTTCCTATCATAGCACTTCTAAATTTATTGGCTTTTATTTTTGCTAATATTGATTTCATTTTTTTTCTCCTTTACTATCTTATATTTATATATTACCATTATTTTACTTTATTTGCAATAGATTATTTTTAGAATATTAAAAAAATAACTAGATAAGCAATATTATCTAGTTTGTATTATTATAATATTTTTATTTAATTTTCTTAGTTTAAAGATAATATTTTTTACTACTACTATCTTCAATAAAGAACATTTTTAGTAATACTCCATTTAATATAACTGTTTTAAACATTTGTTTTTAGTATTGCTTCTAATAATTAGTATGACTATATTTTTTCCTTCTTTGTTAATTTTCTGTTTTTGAAATAATATATTGAATAGCCTAATGCACATATACCTATTATCCAAACAAATTGTATTAAGGCATCTCCTGTTTTACTATTTTTATTAATTTCGTCATTTGTTTTATTATTATCTATTGCATTACTTTCTTGATAAAGTATTGTTTCCCATCTTATCTTACATTCTCCTATAACATCTGGTTCTGATCCACTGCATTTTGAACCTAAGAAACAATTATTTTCAGATACCCAAGAATCAGAGTTATAATTTGCATAAATTTTTTCGTCAGAATTCTTTTTTCCTTCGTCTTTACTTACAACACCATTATGAATATATATACCGCCTGGTTGATTATTTACACCATCAGCATAACAAAATCTATCACCAGCACTATATGTAGATAAAGTATGTGTATATATTTCTTTTGTTGAATCTTCTTTTTGAACAATATAACACTTTGCAGCAGTTGGTTCTAAAATTGCATTTGTATTTTTACATGTCATATTTTTACTGCTTCGTTTAGCATATATTGCCTTTAATTTTATTTCTTTTATTGTAGTGCCACTTTCTGTGGTACTTGTAGTTATATTTAAATCATCTAATTTAGAACCAAAATTGAATTTATTTCCATTATACTCATAATATGAGAAAGAATAGCCATCTTTAATTGGATTTGTTTTTGGTGCTTCAGTTGTTTTATTTCCTTCGATGTATTGAGTTTTTGATGTTTTACCATCGATAAGCTTTCCACCATCTAAATCATATGTGATTTTATAATATTGAACTGTTTTAATTGGCTCAGATGGCTTTGTTTCTTCATCAATTGGTGCTTGATGATCTGGAACCTCATTGCCGGAATTACCTCCCGATGATGAACCACCATTTCCTGTAGTACCACTTCCTGATGAACTATCACTTCCTGATGTGCCACCACTTCCTGATGTGCCACCACTTTCACTATTCTTAATACATTCGTTTTGACTCTTATTTGTTTTATTACATGAACTATTACTTGAATAATCGCCCCATTTATATTCACCATTTTGTGAGTCACCGCATATATAACATGCTGATTTTGAGCTGCTTCCACTACATTCACTTTGGCTCCTGCTTACTTTATTGCATGAGCTATTACTTGAATAATCGCCCCATTTATATTCACCACTTTGTGAATTACCACATAGATAACATGTTGCTGTACTTCCTTTGCATTCACTTTGACTCTTGCTTACTTTATTGCATGAACTGTTACCTGAATAATTTCCCCATTTATATTCACCATTTTGTGAATTACCACATAGGTAACATGCCGATGCCGTAGTTCCTCCAGAACAGCCACCACAGTTAGATAAAGCTGAAGATGAACATCTATTTGAATTTGGATTTGATGATGAGCACTGATAATTGAATTTACCACCGCCGGCATCACATACCCAACATGTTTGAGCTGCATATGTATCATTGATGTTGCTAAATATTGTTACTGTGATAAAGCCAAATAAAAATATACATGTTCCTATCATAGCACTTCTAAATTTATTGGCTTTTATTTTTGCTAATACTGATTTCATTTTCTTTCTCCTTTACTATCTTATATTTATATATTACCATTATTTTACTTTATTTGCAATAGATTATTTTTTAGATTTTTTTTAGATTTTTTTTAGAATATTAAAAAAAAAATAACTAGATAAGCAATTTTATTTGTTATCTAGTTTGAATTATTATAATATTTTTATTTGATTTTTCTAGCTTCAAGATAGTATCTCTTATCATAACTATGTCCCATAGAGAATGTCTTTCTAGGTAATGCTCCATCTAATATAACTGTTCTAAATAGTTCTTCTTTTGGCATTGCTTCAAATAGTATGGCTACATTATTTTCTTCTCTGCCCATATTTTTGGTAGTTTCATCTCCATGAATATAATCTAGTTTTCCTTTATTATCTTTTAGATATTCATCTAGGAATAATTGAATAGAACCTACTGATATATTTGATTTAGGATTAGATATATATAGTTTCTTATCAATATCTTTTGTTACTAATTCAAAATACTGACCATTTCCTTCTTCATTAATATCATAATATTTATATAATTCTTCAATTAACTTATTAACATCTGTATCAAATATTACTCTATGTATTGGTTCAAATTCTAAAGCTTCACTATGTAAGTTTACTAATTCTACTAGTGCATATCTTGATGGATTGTTTAAATATTCATCAGGTGTCATAATCTTTTTTAAGTTTTCATAGTTTGCTTTAGCAGTAGCTAGTGAATGATTTCCATCACCCATTGCAAATAATAGTATTCCTTTATCTTTAACATTATATTTCTTTTCAAAATATTCTTTGTTGCATAATGCTTCAAGTCCTTCTTCTACTTTAGTCATACTATCGTTATTTAGTTTATAACCTTTGATATGGCCACCATTTTCCATTAGGTCAAAGTCATATACTACATCACTATCTGTAACTTCATTTTTTAAATCCTCAATTATTTTTTTCTTTTCATCATCTATTAAAATCATAATATGAGGAAGTTCTAATAAAGCATTCTCTCTAACTTTAAGTCTTGGCGGTATTCTTTCTATTACTGTTTTTTCTGTTGCTCTAATTAGAGTTTGTGATCCTTTTTCATAAGAATAGTCCTCTAGGTCAACCATTCCTATAAGTCCCTCTCTTACTCTTCCATCAGCTTGTGTTCTCTCTAAATAAATCATAGAGTCTTTTAATTCATAAAATAAATCTTCATCAAGATATTCTTTCATTGTATTATTTATTTTATTTATTCTTTCATTAACATCACTATCTTCAAGAAATATTTCTGGTAATGTTATTCTAAGTGTAGATGGACTTGTTCCTACTATCTTCTCTACTTCATTCCAGTAGTTCATTTCACTAGTATACTGATCACAAGCTACTACTGACCACTTTGTCATATCAATGTTTTTTGGCAATAAAATATTTGCTCTTTTAAATGGTATCATTTTTATACCCTCCTTTTCTAATTTATATACTATCACAATTTAATTAACTATTCAATGTTATTTGAATAATTTTAATACTTCTTCACGGTCATCAAAATGAGTTCTTTCACCATTCTTTTCTTGATATGTTTCATGACCTTTTCCTAGTATTAGGATGATATCTCCTTCCATAGCATTATCTATGGCATATTTAATTGCTTCTTTACGGTCAGGTATTTTTATATATTTACCATTTGTTTTCTTTATACCTACTTCGATGTCATTCATTATATCATTGACATCTTCATATCTAGAATTATCTTCAGTTATAATAGATAAATCAGCATATTTTCCTGATGCTTCACCCATATCATATCTTCTATCTTTACTTCTGTTACCACCACATCCAAATAAACTTACTATTCTTTTAGGATTATATTTTCTCATAGTAGTTAGAATACTTTCAGTAGATACTCCATTATGTGCATAATCTATAATAACTGTATATTTATTACTTACTGGTACTATCTCTACTCTACCTCTTACTGCTACTTGTGATAAAGCATTTTTTATACTGTTTATATTACAACCAAGTAAACTAGTAGTAAGGATTGCACATGCACTATTATAAGCAGAAAACTCTCCTGGGGTATTTACTAGAAATTTATCATTTACTATTCCACTAGTGGTCATTTCTAAGCCAATAAAATGTTCTTTTCTAAGTAATTCTACTTTATCTATTACTAGATTTGCTTCTTTGTTATGACCAAAGGTATATATATTACATGTACTATTTTTAATCATATTATTGTAGTAAGTATCATCTATATTAAAAATTCCATTTTTACACATTTTGAATAATAAACTTTTGCAATATATATATTCTTCCATATCTTTATGTTCATTTTCTCCTATATGATCTTCACTTAAGTTAGTAAATATTCCATAATCAAATAGCATACCGTCTACTCTACCTACTTTTAATGCTTGAGAAGATACTTCCATTACTAGATATTCTACACCATCATTTACCATTTCATTTAGATACTTTTGAATATCATAACTTTCAGGAGTTGTATTTACTGTACTATAATGTTTATCTTTAAAAAACACTCCCATAGTACCTATTACTCCTACTTTCTTGTTATCTTCTTCAAGAATATTTTTTATCATAAAGGAAGTTGTAGTCTTACCTTTAGTACCAGTAATAGCAATAGTAATTAGTTTACTACTTGGATTTTTAAAATAATTTATTGATATTTGGGATAATACTCTTCTTGTATTATTTACTTTTATAATAGTAATACCCTCTCTAGTAATATTTTTTTCTACAAGTACTGCTTTAGCACCTTTTTCTATAGCACTATCTATATAGTCATGGCCATCAAACGAAGAACCTACTAGACATATAAATAGACAACCTTCTTTTATTTTTCTAGAGTCATAGCAGATATCAGTTATTTCTATATTGGTATTACCATTAATAATACTATATTCTACTTTATCTAATACTTTTTCTAATTTCATAATTAATTCACCTCTAATAATATTATATATTATTTTTGTTGTTTTTGAAAATAAAATAGATAATATTTTTGTTTATATTACCTATTTCTTACTTTTTTTATTCCTGGTATTTCTAATTGGCCTTCTATTTCACTATTTGATAGCTTAACTTCATCTTCCATAACTTCAAATAATTCTTTATATCTATTATCTCTTTCTTTTTCCAAATGAATTAGTTCTTTTTTCTTCACTATTCTTTCTTTTCTTA
Organism: uncultured Bacilli bacterium; assembly: GCA_934101345.1. Taxonomy (GTDB): domain Bacteria; phylum Bacillota_I; class Bacilli_A; order RF39; family UBA660; genus CAG-302. The sequence goes on along the minus strand of CAKOQV010000029.1, from coordinate 5,361 downwards.
GTAGTGATTCTTGAACAGAAACTTTTTCTTTTTTTTCGAATAGTGGTTTTAACTTTTTATTATTTTTCTCATCTAAATTGTTAACTGCTTTTTCAATACTACTATTTATTTCTTCTATGTTATATTTATTTAATTCTTTTTCTTGTTTTTTATTGGATAGTATGTTTAAAACTATTGAGCCTGAACCTAAAATTGAAGTTAATAAAAATATAATACTTAATGTTTTATTATTTACTACTAAAAGTGATAATAAACATATAATAGTAAGTAATGTTAGAACTATCTTTTGTCTTAACTTTTTCTTAGATTTTTCTAAATTTTTTCTTCTTTCTTGTACTTCTTTTTTTTCATTATGTAAATAGTTTATTTTATCTCTGATATTAAATGTATAATTGTTAATTTTTTCTTCTTGTTTATCTATTTCTTTTTCATATTTAATTATTAATGTATCTAAATATGATATTTCATTATTTAAATTATTTATTTTTAATAATATTTCCTTTATTTCTATAATTTTTTCTTCCATAAAACTCACGATATATATAGTATTATAATATTGGTAATATGTCAATATAATTTTAAAGAAAAAGAACTAATCTAGGATAGTTCCTTCAATCTTTAATTCATCTTTAAATATTTCTTTGAATTCTATTAGTTCTTTAGCTATAACATCAGGATATACTGCTTTGGTAGTCTTTATGGCATCATATATATTTTTTAAATTTATAGTTCTTCTATTTTCATATATAGCATTAGAGAAGCATTGTCTTAATATAACTAAGGCAATATCTGGATATCTTGATGATATTTCATATACTCTTTTAAATTCAGTTGTCATATTAACAATAAATTTCATTATTTTTTCATTGATAAAGTCAGTATACGGAAGAATTACTCCAGTTTGTTTTTCTAATTTTGGTAATGTCTTAAGTAGTATTTCTACCGTCATTTCCTCAGTAGGTTCAGATACATCTACTTTTTCGAATCTTCTTAAGAAAGCTTTATCTCTCATTATATATCTTTCATATTCATATGTAGTTGTAGCTCCAATTATCTTAATACTTCCTCTACTTAGACCCTCTTTAAACATATTGGCTAAGTCTAGTGAGCCATTACCTATTAAAGTATGTATTTCATCAATGAAAAGGATTACCTTTTCTCTATTTTTTAATTCCTCTACTAGTTTTAATACTCTATTTTCTTCACCATTGCTATTAATTAGTGCCGTGGTATTAACTCTATATATAGTGTAACCTTGAAGAGCATCGGGTACTTCGTTTCTTTGAATACGATATGCAAGGCCTTCAACGATAGCGGTTTTACCTATACCTGGTTTACCTACTAGAACGGCTGATTTTTCTGGGGTTAAAAGTACTAATATTAATTTTTTTATTTCATCATCTCTTGCTACTGCGGGATTTGTAATATATGTAACTTCGGTTAAGTTATCTGCAAAACGATCTAATATTGAATCCATAGTTATCCTCCTATTAAAGCGAGAAATACTAAAACTGAAGCACTAATCATTATGCCACATAAAAACATAGCATCTAAAAATCCACCATTTGTTCTCTTACGATAATCATAGTACATTTTATATTTTCTACTTGTCATAATATCTCCCTTATTTTATTCTTTATTTCTTCATTATCGATATCTTTAATAATATCTTCAAGTAACTTTTTCTTTTTATATAACTCTAGTTTTTCTTCATAAAAGTATAATTTTTCTTCAGCAGTCTTAATATTTTTATGAATAGCATTTCTACTATAACCATCATTCTCACTTATTTCTCCTAGTGAAAGATTATTGAAATAGTAATCTTCAAAATACATTTTTTGTTTATCTGTTAATAATTCACCATAATAATCATATAAAATTATTAAATAATTTCTTTCTTCCATATTAGTTTATCTTTACCATTGTATATATTACTTCAATTATGATAAGTAATACTCCAAGTCCAAATAATGTATATACTAGTTTTTTCTTTTTTTCGTCATCGATGTAATAGTAACAGATACAAAATAGAAATAATGCAAAAGAAATAAGTGCTGCTGGCATAAATACTTCATTAGTAATAGCAAAGAATAATAGTACTAAAAATATTACTCCTACTACTAGAGTTATTATAAACTCAGTCCTTTTTAATTTTACAGAGTCAAATATTTTGTACTTTTCTTCTTTCTTTGGTTTAGTATTTTTTTTACTAACTTCTTTTTTCATGTTATCAATCCCTTTCTATAAATCTTTAAATAAGCCATAGATATATTTTTCAATATCAAATGGTTCTAAATCATCAGTTCCTTCTCCTAGTCCAACAAATTTTACTGGTATATCTACTTCTTCTTTAATAGCAAGAACTATTCCACCTTTAGCGCTTCCGTCTAGTTTAGTTAGGATGATGCCACTGACATCAGTTACTTCTTTAAAGGCTTTAGCCTGCTGGATACCATTTTGTCCGGTAGTAGCATCTACAACTAATAGTACTTCATGAGGAGCATCTGGTATTACTTTCTTTATTACTTTATTCATCTTTGATAATTCATTCATTAGATTAACTTTATTTTGTAATCTACCGGCGGTATCTATAAGAACAACATCATACTCGCCTTTAATTGCAGTATCTATTCCATCATAGACGGCTGCTGATGGGTCTTTACTACTTGTGGTAACTACTGGTACATCAATTTTTTTACCCCATTCTACTAATTGTTCGGCAGCACCCGCTCTAAAGGTATCACCTGCTACTAGAATAACTTTCTTACCAGCATTTTTCATTCTATTTGCTATTTTACCAATACTTGTTGTTTTACCAACACCATTTACTCCTACAAAGAGAATAACTGTTGGGCCTTCTTCACTATATTTTATCTTGGTATTTAGTACTTTGTTATCTACATACATAATAAGCATTTCATCAACGATTATTTCTTTTAGTGTGTCAGTATCTTTAATATTTTCTTCTTTGGCTCTTTTCTTTAATTTATCAACAAACTTCATAACGGTATTTATTCCAATATCCGCCATTATAAGAATATCTTCTAGTTCTTCAAAATAATCCTCACCAATATTTTTATATTTTTTTGATAAATCACTTATTTTTGTAGAAAACTCTTTTCTTGTTTTAATAAGTGCTTCATCATATTTAACAGCATCTTTATCTTTACTAAAGACACTTTTTATTTTATTAAATAAACCCACAATAAACCTCCTTATAATGTTTTCTTTCTTACTCTTCCTCTTTCTGCAACATTAGTATATTCTGATAGAATATTATTTTTTAGATATAATTCTCCATCATCATTGCTTTTTCTTCTTGCTAAACCAATTTCATAATCGTTTAGTATAGATTTATCTATTGGTATTATATAACCACATCTTGGACACATAGTATAAAATTGTTCTTCAATTTCTCCAATGTAATTCATATAATTAATTTGATAAACTTCATCTGATGATAGTTCAAAATTAAAACCACATCCATGATTTACCCTTCTATTAAACTCAAATTTTTCATTATCTTTACAACTTATATTCATAACCTTACTTCCTTACTTCTAAAGTATAACATTTTTAAGTGAAATTGTAAATAAAAAAGAAACTATTTTGCTTCTTCTTGAGCCCTAGTTTCTCTTATTACTGTAACTTTAATAGTTCCAGGATATTTTAGTTCGTTTTCTATTTTTTCTTTTATTTCTCTAGCTATTTGATGAGCAGTTAAATCATCTACTTCATCAGGTTTAACCATTACTCTAAGTTCTCTTCCTGCTTGAATAGCATAAGCTTTTTCTACACCTTGCATTTTGTTTCCTATTTCTTCAAGTTGCTCTAATCTTTGAACATAGTTTTCACTAGAGTCATTTCTTGCTCCAGGGCGTGATGCTGATACTGCATCTGCTATTGCAACAATTGATGCTATAATACTGGTAGGAGCAATTTCTCCATGGTGGGAAGCAATAGCATTTATAACAACTTCATCTTCACCATATTTTTTAGCTAAATCTACACCTATTTTAACATGTGATCCTTCCATTTCAAAGTCAATTGCTTTACCTATATCATGTAATAATCCAGCTCTCTTAGCAAGATTTACATTTTCTCCTAGTTCACTAGCCATAATACCCGCTAGGTTAGCTACTTCCATTGAATGAGTTAAGGCATTTTGCCCATAACTACTTCTAAAATGTAGTTTACCTACTATCTCAACTAATTCAGGATCCATCTTTGATAGTCCTAATTCATATAAAGCATTTTTACCAAACTCTTTTATGGTTTGTTTGACGTCAGCACAGGTCTTAGCATATAATTCTTCTATTCTAGCAGGATGAATTCTTCCATCTTTAATTAGAGTTTCTAATGTAAGTCTCGCTATTTCTCTTCTTAGTGGATCGAAACTAGATATTACTATAGCTTCTGGGGTATCATCAATAATTAAGTCAACTCCGGTTACTGATTCTATAGTTCTAATATTTCTTCCTTCTCTACCAATTAATCTACCTTTCATTTCATCGTTAGGTAGTGCTATAACTGATACAGTCTGCTCACTTGTAATATCTGCTGCATATTTCTGCATAGTACCTACAAGTAATTCTTTAGCTCTTTCATCAACTTCTAGTTTAGCCTCAGATTCCATTTCTTTTATGTATGCTGCTATTTCTTTTGACATCTTTGTCTCAACCATTTTCATAACTGCATCACGAGCTTGTTCTTTTGTATATTTGCTTATTCTTTCTAATTCTTCAAGTTCTTTTCTTTTTATTTCTTCCATTTCTTCTTTAGCTTCTTGAATTTTTTGCTGTTTATCAAGTAAATTATTTTCTCTTTCTTCAAGAGCAGTTTCTCTATTTTGAAGGGCAGTATCCCTTCTATCAATATTATTTTCTCTTTGAAGAAGCCTATCCTCTTGCTGTTTTACTTCACTTTTCTTTTCTTTAATTTCTTTATCAGCTTCTAATTTTAATTTATGAATTTCTTCTTTTGTTTCAAATAAAGAATCTCTTTTAATCTTTTCAGCTTCTTTTTTAGCTTTATCTATTATAGTATCGGCTTTATTATTATCTTTTTTATTCTTTAAAAAATTAAATAAAAATACTAAAGCAAGTCCTATTCCCAATCCAAGAACAAATAACAAAATGGAGAGAACAGTTTTGTCCATATATATACCTCCATTCTTAATATATTTTATAGAAAAAATCATTAAATATTAATTTAAACTATACAAGTTAATTTTATCTTAGATTTTTTTTCTTGTCAAGTGCTTTTATCAAAAGCGAAATGGCCAACTCTAGAGAAATCAATCATATGTTACACTTTTTTATAAAAAGTTCTTTTCTGCCTATAGACATATTATAAAAAAGT